>CAUPOD010000172.1:0-6012 GCA_963512745.1 uncultured Burkholderia sp.
ACCTTGAGCACTTCGCCGACCAGTTCCGGATCGAGCGCCGAAGTCGGCTCGTCGAACAGCATCACGTCCGGATCCATGGCCAGTGCGCGCGCGATCGCCACGCGCTGCTGCTGGCCGCCCGACAGATGAGAAGGATATTGCTTCTCGACGCGCGGCGCGAGCCCGACCTTCTCCAGATAGGCGCGCGCCCGCTCCTCGGCCTCGCGGCGCGACAGGCCGAGCACGTGCATGGGCGCCTCGATGACGTTTTCGAGCACGTTCATGTGCGCCCACAGGTTGAAGTGCTGGAACACCATCGACAGCCGCGTGCGGATGCGCTGCAGCTGCTTGTGGTCGGCCAGGTCGAGGTTGCCGTGCTTGTCCGCGCGCGTGCGCACCGTTTCGCCGTCGACCACGATCTCGCCCGCGTTCGGCTTCTCGAGGAAGTTGATGCAGCGCAGGAACGTGCTCTTGCCGGAGCCGCTTGCGCCGATGATGCTGATCACGTCGCCCTGCTTCGCGTCCAGATCGATGCCCTTGAGCACTTCGTGGTCGCCGAAGCGTTTGTGAATGCCGCGTGCGATAAGCTTGCTGGTGGCGCTTTGCGTCGTCTGAGCCAAGATTGTCTCCCGGGAAGTCGAATGGGGGGCTTGAAGGATGTCCGGAGGGCGGTCAGTGCGCGCGCGGTGCAAGGTAGCCGAGCCAGCGCCGTTCGGCGCGCCGGAACAAGGCGACCAGCACGAACGATACCGCACAGTACAGCAGCGCCGCGAGCCCGAACGCGTCGAACGATGCGAACGTGGCCGCGTTGGCGTCGCGCGCGACCTTGAGGATGTCGGGCACCGTCGCCGTGAAGGCGACCGTCGTGGCATGCAGCATCAGAATCACTTCGTTGCTGTAGAGCGGTAACGCGCGGCGCAGCGCCGACGGCAGGATCACGCGCCGGTACATCGTGAACGGGCTCATGCCGTACGCGCGCGCGGCTTCCACCTCGCCGTACGGGGTGGCGCGGATCGCGCCCGCGAAGATCTCGGTCGTGTACGCGCACGTATTGAGCGCGAACGACAGCACGGCGCAGTCGAGCCCGCTGCGGAAGAATGCGTCGAGAGACGGCTCGCTGCGCACGAACGACAGCCCGTAGATGCCCGTGTAGATCAGCAGCAGCTGCACGTACAGCGGCGTGCCGCGGAACACCCATGTGTAGAAGCGCACCGGCAGCGACAGCCAGCGCCGCGGCGAGACGCGCGCGACCGCGAGCGGCACCGCGCACACGAAACCGATCGCGACCGAGGCCACCAGCAGCCACAGCGTCATCGCGAGGCCCGAGACATGCGCGCCGTCCCAATACAGAAAGGCTTGGCCGAACTGCGTGATGATGTCGTACATGGTGCGGCCTCAGAGTTGAGCGTGGCGCACGCCGGCCGAATAGCGGCGTTCGAGCCAGACGAGCGCGAAATTCGAAATCGTCGTGATCGCGAGATAGATGGCGGCCGCGACGAGCAGAAACATGAACAGATTGAAGGTGCTGCGTCCCGCTTCCTGCGCCGCCTTCACGAGGTCGGCCAGGCCGATGATCGACACCAGGGCGGTCGCCTTGACCAGCACCTGCCAGTTGTTGCCGACGCCCGGCAGCGCGAAGCGCATCATCTGCGGGAACAGGATGCGGCGGAACACGCGCGCGCCGCTCATGCCGTATGCATGGCCCGCTTCGAGCTGGCCGCGCGGCACCGACAGGAACGCGCCGCGGAAGGTTTCGGTGAAGTACGCGCCGTAGATGAAGCCGAGCGTGATCACGCCCGCGACGAACGGATCGATGTCGATCTGATCCAGGTTCAGCGCGTCGGTCAGGTCGTTGAGGCCGATCTGGATGCTATAGAACAGCAGCAGCATCAGCACGAGGTCCGGCACCGAGCGGATCAGCGTCGTATAGGCGGTGGCGATGCCCGCTGCGACGCGGTTGGAAGACAGCTTGCCCGCCGCGCCGGCCAGGCCGAGCAGCACCGAAACGGCAAGCGACAATAGCGACAGCTCGATGGTCTTGATCGTGCCTTCGAGCAGGATCGGGCCAAAACCGTACAGGAACACGGGCATCTCCGAAGGGATTGCGTCTTTTTTGGAGCCGTGCGACGAAGCGTGGAGCGGTCCGTCACAAAGGCGGCCCGATAGTCTCAACGACGAAAATCCCGCTCAAACGTAAGCGGATCGAATGTTGCGATGCAATAAATCTTGGCGCGGCCGTCTCGGAGCGGGGCCGGCCTTAGGCGCGCAGGGGCTGCACGCATCGCGGGCCGCGGCGTCTATATCGAATTTGCGTCGCATACGATGTAAAAAGATGTCGCACCGGCGCAAGCCACGCACGCGGCGGCGCATGGTAAAACGCATAAAACATGGCGCGCCGGTCCGCCCGACCGGCAACCCCCTCGCGAGGCCCGACGCCCGTGCCCTATCTCCTCTTCTTTTGCGGCCATGCGGGCGTCGGCAAGACCACGCTGGCCAAGCGCATGCTGGCCCCGCTGCGGCGCGCGACCGGCGAGACGTTCTGCGTGCTCGACAAGGACACCCTGTACGGCCAGTACAGCTCGGCCGTGATGGGCGTGCTGACGGGCGACGTCAACGACCGCGACAGCCCGCTCTATCTCCAGCACCTGCGCGCCCCCGAATACCGCGGCCTGCTCGACACCGCGCGCGAGAACCTCGCGCTCGGCGTCAGCACGGCCGTGATCGGTCCGCTTTCGCGCGAGATTCGCGACGGCCTGCTGGCGGACCGAAAGTGGCTCGGCGTGGCCGACGACGTGACCGTGCGCACGATCTGGGTCTATACCGACGAAAGCACCGCGCGCTCGCGCATCGTCGCGCGCGGCGAGCCGAAGGACGCGTACAAGCTCGCGAATTGGGACGGCTACCGCGCGCGCCGCTTCGAACCGGACCCGCAGGCCCATCCCGAATTGCTGCGCTTCGACAACACGGCGCCGTCGGCTACCGATTACGACGCGCTGCTGCGCGCGATCGTCTAGCCGCGCGCGGCATTTCGATTCGTATCGGTTGTAAGCAGTTGTCGCGCCGGCGCCAATCCGCAAGCGAACGTGGTACTAATATTGCGCGACTTAGCCGGTCCGCGCCCGGCGGCCGGCGTTCAGCGCCGCCGGGCACGCCGCCTGCTATCCATCAGACGACCCAATAGGAGTTCCAATGAAGAAGACTTCGTGGTTTTTCGCCGCCGCAGTTTCGCTGGCCAGCGTCATGGCCCACGCTCAAACCGCCGCGCCCGCGGCCGCATCCGCCCCGGTGTCCGCATCCGCGGCAGCGGCCGAGCACGCCGCGAAGCGCGAAGCGCATATCGAGGCGCGCATCAAGTACCTGCACGATCAGTTGAAGATCACGTCCGCGCAGGAAGCGCAGTGGGGCACGGTGGCCGACGTGATGCGCGGCAACTCGGCGACGCTCGGCCAGCTGTACCAGCAGCGCGCGCAGAACAAGGACGTGTCGGCGCTCGACGACATGAAGCAGTACGAGGCGATCACGCAGGCCAACGCCGACGGCGCCAAGAAGCTCACCGAAGCGTTCACGCCGTTGTACGACAGCTTCCCGCCCGAGCAGAAGACGCTGGCCGATCAGACCTTCCGCCGCCACCCGGGCGACGAGGAACACCGCCGCGAGCATCGCAAGCATACGAAGTAAGCGGCCGTCACGAGCGCGCGCCGCCATGCGCGCGCCTCCCGAGCGGGGCCCTGCGCTGCAGCGGCCCCGCGTTGTTTTGGCGCACGCGGGTTTTCGCGCTAAAGTGCGCGTTTTCCACCTTTCCCCAGCGGTAACCCACATGATTGAATTGCGTGCGCTCGACCTCGCGGCCGATCCCCTCGCCTCGCGCGTCGTCAAGGACGAAACCGTCCAGGTCGAATTCGCGGCCGCGCCCGGGGAGCTGATGAGCCTGGAAGGCCCGAACCGCTACCTGCCCGGCGACGCGCTGATTACAGGCGCGACGGGCGAGCGCTGGGTCGTGTCGCGCGCGCGCTTCGACGCCAAATATCTGCCCGCCGAAGCCGTGCTGGCCGCGGGCGCTGCTGGCGCTTACCGGAACCGCCCGAGCGCGGTGCTCGCGAAGCGCATGGACGAGCCGTTCTCGATCGCGCGCTCGGCCAACGGCGACGTGCTGCATGGCGCGGCCGGCGATTGGGTCATGCAGTACGCGCCGGGCGACTACGGCGTGGTCAAGGCGCAGCGCTTCGCACTCGTGTACCGGCTGGCGGATTAGAGGAACGCCGGCGCCGCGCGCGCCGCACTTACGCGTTCCGCTTCAAGCAAACTCCTGATCCAATTCGATTTGCGCCTCGCGCGGCACGCTTTCGCCGTTCGCATGGCGTTCCTCGACCGAGCCCAGCCACGCCTCCACGTACACGCGCAGCACCGCGTGGCTGCGCGCTCGCGCGGCCGGTTTGAGCGCCTGATAGCGCGCCCATGCCGGCGCGGCGAAGCGGATTTCGAGGAGCATGCGGCGCGGCGTCGAGCTGAAGCGCGCGCCGAGCCAGTGCACGTCGAGCACGTGCGCGGCTGGCGCGTCGCTGCGCTCGACGAAACGTGTCTGTTCGGGAAACAGATCCGCGATCACGCGCGCCATTTCCGCGGCTTCGGGGCTCGCGCATTCGTATTGATAGTCGTCCATCGGGGATCGGGGCGCGTTCCGCAGCTTGAAGGTGGCGCGATCATAGCGCACGACGGTGGGGGGCGCCTAGCCGGGGGCGCCTAGCCGAAAGGTCCAGCCGCAGCCGGCTGCTTGGAGGCGCGCGACCGGTATGCGCCCCCGCGCGCGCCCCGCCCCCGCGGACCTTACGGCGCGGCCGAAGCCCCCATGCCTTCGGGCAGCGGCCAAACCTCCACGCCCTTCTCGCCGCGCGCGTCGAACGGCAGCTGACGCGCCTGGCGCGCCTGCGTTTGCGCGCGGCCGCGGCCGAAATACTTTTCGAGCAGCGCGTCGAGAATCGCCGCGGTTTCGACGTCGATCACGCCGTCGTAGCGCTCGGGCCGGAAATGCATCTGAAACGACGCGATCACGTTGATCGTCGCCTGATCGAGCGTGCCCGTCTGCGGCGCGTCGTATCCGTACGCGAGCAGCTTGGCCTGCAAGCCCGCCACGTCGCCCGCGTACGGCTGCCGCGCGCGGTAGTACTCGACCGCCTCGTCCTCGGGCCACGCGCCGACCTGGAACCTGCGGTACAGCTCGAACCACGGAAACAGCGGCCCCGGATCGGTTTTGCGGCCCGGCGCGATGTCGGCATGGCCGACCACCTTGTACGGTGCGATCTGGTGGCGCTTGACGATATCGGCCGCGAGCTTGCCGATCACGGCGACCTGGTCCGCGGGATACGGATACCAATGGCGCTGCATGAGCGGCAGGTTCTGATCCTGCGGCGGGAAGCCGAGGTTGACGGTCTCGACGCCGATCGAACCCGCGTTCAGCATGCGGTCGCCCTCCCAATAGCTGATGCCCGCGTGCCATGCGCGCCGCGCTTCGGGCACGAGCGCATAGACCTTGAAGCACTGGCCGTCGTTCGGCGCGTCGGGTACGAGGTAATGCGCGCTGACCTGATTGGGCGGATTGGTCAGCGCGGCCAGCGAATCGGCGAGGTTCAGCGCCGTGTAGTGCAACACCAGCTCGCGGACGCGGGAATCCTGGTTCGGCGAGACGATCGAAGTGTCGATCACGAAATCGGCGTCGGCGCCCTGCCCCGTCTGCGCTTGCATGCGCGCGCCGCGCTCCTGCGCCATGCCGTCGCCGCAGCCCGCGAACGGGAGCGTGAGCGCGGTCACGGGCAGTGCCGAAGTCCACGCGAGAAAATTACGGCGCCCCGGCTGCGCTTCTGCGCCGTTGCCGTTGCGGTCTTGCTTGTCGCTATCCATCTGGGCTCTACCTCCATTCGTCGTTTGCGTCCGATTGCATCTCGGAAACGCAGCGCCGTTTGTTCTGCATCCCTAACGGAACGCTGCGAGCCGCTTAGACGTGAAAGCTTTTGGTAAGTTCTGCGCTCGGCCTAGGCC
>CAUPOD010000173.1:0-5968 GCA_963512745.1 uncultured Burkholderia sp.
GCAGTAACTACCAGGACGTGTTCGCATTCATCGTGCTGATCATCGTGCTGGTGTTCCGTCCGTCGGGCCTGCTGGGCGAACGTGTCGCGGACCGCGCGTAAGGGAGCAAGAACATGACATCCATTCAACCGATCGAAACCTCGACGACGCTCGTCGAGGAACGCAATACCGCGAAAACCGTCACCATCGGCATCCTGACCGCGGCCTTCGTGATCGCCGCACCGATCGTGATCGGCGCGGCCGGCGGCAACTACTGGGTGCGCGTGCTCGACTTCGCGATGCTGTACGTGATGCTCGCGCTCGGCCTCAACGTGGTGGTCGGCTTCGCCGGCCTGCTCGACCTGGGCTATATCGCGTTCTACGCGGTGGGTGCCTACACGGCCGCGCTGCTGACCTCGCCGCACTTGACCGACAACTTCCAGTGGATCGCGCATCTGTTCCCGAACGGGCTGCATACGCCGTACTGGATCGTCGCGCCGGCCGCGATGGCGCTCGCGGCGTTGTTCGGCGTGCTGCTCGGCGCGCCGACGCTGCGTCTGCGCGGCGACTACCTCGCGATCGTGACGCTGGGCTTCGGGGAGATCGTGCGGATCTTCATGAACAACCTCGACCGTCCGCTCAACATCACGAACGGCCCGCAGGGGATTACGGGCGTCGCGCCGCTGCGCGTCGACGGCGTGAGCCTCGGCGAGAGCCATACGATCCTCGGTCATTCGTTCAGCTCGGTCTATTTCTATTACTACGTGTTCGTGGCGTGCGCGTTGATCGTGATCTGGGTGTCTACGCGCCTCCAGCACTCGCGCATCGGACGTGCCTGGGCGGCGATCCGCGAGGACGAAATCGCGGCCAAGGCGATGGGTATCAACACGCGTAACGTGAAGCTGCTCGCGTTCGCGATGGGCGCGTCGTTCGGCGGCCTGTCGGGCGCGATGTTCGGCGCGTTCCAGGGCTTCGTGTCGCCGGAATCGTTCACGTACTGGGAATCGGTCGTGGTGCTCGCGTGCGTGGTGCTCGGCGGCATGGGCCATTTGCCGGGCGTGATTCTCGGCGCGGTGCTGCTGTCGGTATTCCCGGAAGTGCTGCGTACCACGATGGGGCCGCTGCAGGATTGGCTGTTCGGCCATCAGGTCGTCGATCCGTCGGTGATCCGCCAGGCGCTGTACGGCCTCGCGATGGTGGTGATCATGCTGTACCGTCCGTCGGGTCTGTGGCCTGCCGCTACCCATGAAGACAAGCTGGCGAAACAAGCCAAGCGCGACGCCGGCAAGCCGGCGGGCGCATAACGATTCGGCAGGGAGAATCGATCGATGAGCAATCAAAACGTTCGTCTGTCCGTCAAAGGCGTCAACAAACGCTTTGGCGGCCTCCAGGCGCTGTCCGAAGTCGGCCTCGAGATCATGGAAGGCCAGATCTACGGCCTGATCGGTCCGAACGGCGCGGGCAAGACGACCTTCTTCAATGTGATCACCGGGCTGTATACGCCCGATTCGGGCGAGTTCAAGCTCGACGGCGCAGCCTATACCCCGACGGCCGTGTACCAGGTGGCGAAGACGGGTATCGCGCGCACGTTCCAGAATATCCGTCTGTTCGGCGGCATGACCGCGCTCGAGAACGTGATGGTGGGGCGCCACGTGCGCACCAAGCACGGCCTGTTCGGCGCGGTGTTCCAGACGCCCTCGGAGCGTAAGGAAGAGCGCGAGATCCGCGAGCGCGCGTACGAGCTGCTCGAGTACGTGGGCGTGCTCAAGTACGCCGACTACACGGCGCGCAATCTCTCGTACGGCCACCAGCGCCGTCTCGAGATCGCGCGCGCGCTGGCGACCGATCCGAAGCTGCTCGCGCTCGACGAGCCGGCGGCCGGCATGAACGCCACGGAAAAAGTGGAACTCACGAAGCTGCTCGACAAGATCCGCGCGGATGGCAAGACCATCCTGCTGATCGAGCACGACGTGAAGCTGGTGATGGGCCTTTGCAACCGCATGACGGTGCTCGACTACGGCAAGGTGATTGCCGAAGGGCTGCCGCAGGACGTTCAGAAGGATCCGAAAGTGATCGAGGCATATCTGGGCGGGGGAGGCCACTGATGAGCACGCCGATTTTGAAAATCAAGGGGCTGAAGGTCAACTACGGCGGCATCCAGGCCGTCAAGGGGATCGACCTCGACGTACAGCAGGGCGAACTCGTCACGCTGATCGGCGCGAACGGCGCGGGCAAGACCACGACGATGAAGGCCATCACCGGTCTCAAGCCGTTCTCGGACGGCGATATCGAGTACCAGGGCGAGTCGATCAAGGGCGTGCCCACGTACGAGCTGCTCAAGCGCGGCCTCGCGATGGTGCCGGAAGGGCGCGGTATCTTCGCGCGCATGTCGATCATCGAGAACATGCAGATGGGCGCCTATCTGCGTAGCGACAAGGACGGCATCGCCAGCGACGTCGAGCGCATGTTCGGCTTCTTCCCGCGCTTGAAGGAGCGTGCCACGCAGTTCGCGGGCACGTTGTCGGGCGGCGAGCAGCAGATGCTGGCGATGGCGCGCGCGATTCTGAGCAAGCCGAAACTGTTGCTGCTCGACGAGCCGTCGATGGGCCTCTCGCCGATCATGACCGAGAAGATTTTCGAGGTCGTGCGCGAGATTTCCAAGGAAGGCATCACGGTGCTGCTCGTGGAGCAGAACGCGCGTCTCGCGCTGCAGGCCGCCACGCGCGGCTATGTGATGGATTCGGGTCTCGTGACGATGACGGGCCAGGCCAAGGACATGCTCGACGATCCGAAGGTGCGCGCGGCTTATCTGGGCGAATGAGTCCGGACGGTCCGCTATCCGTTGTCTGCCGTAAATGAAAAGGCCGCATGCGTAGAGCATGCGGCCTTTTTGTTGATCGGCGCGTTACGCGGCGTCGGCGTTCAAGCGCTTGCCGAGACTGATCACGGCGTCGGGCCGGTAGCCGAGCGCCTCGTAAAACGCCTGCACGTCCGCTTTGGCGCCGAGTACCTGCAGATTGATCTTCGGGCAGCCGCGTTCGCGCAGTGCCGCTTCGGCATGCGCGACCAGGTGCGAGCCGAGGCCGCGCCGCCGCTCGCTCGCGGCCACCGCGAGCGAATAGAGCCAGCCGCGATGGCCGTCGTACCCGGCCATCACGGTGCCGATCACGCGGCCGTCTTCTGCCGCGACGAAGAACAGTTCGGGCTGCGTCGCGAGCTTGTTCGCGATCGACAGGCGCGGATCGCGATGCGGGCGGCCGGCGTCCCGGTACTCGGGAAACGCGTCCTGCCAGAGCGCGATCACGGCATCCGTGTCGCGCGGATCGAAGCGGCGGATGGTCGGACTCGGCATCGTGCGGGCGCGTGCGTTGTTTGATTACAGCGAGTCGAGCACGCTGCGCAGCATCGCGAACATCTCGTCGATCTCGTCCTTCGTGACGTTGAGCGCAGGCATGAAGCGCAGCAGGTTCGGGCGCGCCGCGTTGAGCAGTAGGCCGTTGGGCTGCATGTCGCGTGCCTTCTCGACGATCTGCGGACCGATATCGCGGCCCAGCAGCAGCGCACGCAGCATGCCTTCGCCGCGTTCGCCCTCGAAGCCGCGTTCGTTCGACAGCTCGATCAGCTTGTCGCGCAGGTAGGCGCTGCGCTCGCGCACGCCTTCGAGGAAGCCCGGCGCGACGAGCTGCGAGATCACCGAATGACCGACCGCCGTCATCAGCGGATTGCCGTTGTAGGTACCGCCCTGGTCGCCGGCCTCGAACACGGCCACGTCGGTCTTCGAGAGCAGCGCGGCGAGCGGCACGCCGCCGCCGATGCCCTTGCCGAGCGTCATGATGTCCGGCTCGACGCCCGACAGCTCGTACGCGAACAGCGTGCCCGCGCGGCCGCAGCCCGTCTGCACTTCGTCGACGATCAACAGTACGTTGTGCTGCTTGGTCAACGCGCGCAGTTGCTGCATGAATTCGCGCGTGGCCGGAATCACGCCGCCTTCGCCCTGGATCGGCTCGAGCATCACGGCGACCGTCTTGTCGGTGATCAGCCGCTCGACCGACGCGATATCGTTGAGCACGGCTTTCGGAAAGCCCGGCACTTGCGGCGCGTAGAGCGTGTCCCAGCCCGGCTTGCCGCTCGCCGACATGGTGGCGAGCGTGCGGCCGTGGAAGCTGTGGTCGAACGTGACGATCTCGTACGCGCCGTTCTTGTATTTGCGGCCCCATTTGCGCGCGAGCTTGATTGCGCCTTCGTTGGCTTCCGCGCCGCTGTTCGCGAAGAACACCTTGTCGAACACGCTGTGGTCGGTCAGCAGCTTCGCGAGCGCGAGCATCGGCTCGTTGTAGTACGCGGGCGACGGGTTGATCAGGCGTTCCGACTGATGCTTGAGCGCGGCGATCATGCCGTCGTTGCAATGGCCGAGGCAGTTGACGGCCCAGCCCTGGATGAAGTCGAGATATGCCTTGTTCCGATCGTCGTAGAGCCACGAACCCTTGCCGCGCGTAAACACGATGTCGGGACGGTTCGTGATGTACATCAGCGATTCGAGCGGTTGGTCGTTCAGCGGCATGGCGCGTACTCCGGGTCGGTCAGGGGGGGCTGTCGGAAAAAGGCAACAAAAAAGCCACGGACGGGCCGTGGCTTGGTTTCGAGAAGCAGGCGGGCAACCGGTCAGCGGTGCCTTGCGCGCGCGTCCGAGCCAAACCGCCGGCATTCGGCGGAATGCGGGGAGCGGCGTCGGGACTCGGCGGGTAGGCGGCTCGGCTTCATAGCCGCCAGCATAAGGCATCCCGCAGTTTCAAGTAAACCGCGGCAGTGCAACAATTTCATGACGCGCGCACCGGCCTCAGACGGCGCCGGCCAGATCGGCCGCGCTCGTGAACGAGTCCGCGTAGAACTCGTCTTCCGGTAGCCCCGTCACGCGCGTGAAGTCGCGCTGCGCGGCCTCCACCATCGCGGGCGCGCCGCACGCGTACACCTGGTAGCCCGACAGGTCGGGCAGATCCTCGATCACGGCGTTGTGCACGAAGCCGGTACGCCCGGCCCATTGGTCCTCGGGCGCCGCTTCGGACAACACCGGCACGAACTTGAAGTTCGGCAGTTCGCGCGCCCATTGCTCGGCCAGGTCGTACAAGTAGATGTCGGACTTGCGGCGCGCGCCCCAGTACAGCGTCATCGGCCGTTCGATGCCGAGATGGCGCGCCTGTTCGACGATCGCCTTGATCGGCGCGAAGCCCGTGCCCGACGCGAGCAGCACGATCGGCTTGTCCGAATCCTCGCGCAGGAAGAACGTGCCGAGCGGGCCCTCGAAGCGCAGGATGTCGCGCTCCTTCATCGTGCCGAACACGTGGTCGGTGAACTTGCCGCCCGGCATATGGCGGATGTGGAGTTCGAGCGGGCCTTCGAGGTACGGCGCGTTCGCCATCGAGTAGCTGCGGCGCGTGCCGTCCTTGAGGATGAACTCGAGATATTGGCCCGCGCGGAACTGCAGGCGCTCGTTGGCGGGCAACTGCAGCTTGAGCACGATCACGTCGTCCGCGCGGCGTTCGATCGACATCACGCGGCACGGCAGCTTCTTGATCTGCACGCCGTCCACGCCGGCGATCTCGCGCACGTCGATTTCGAGGTCGCTGAGTGCCGTGGCGCAGCAGAACAGCGCGCAGCCGCGCGTGAGATCCTCGCTCGAGAGTGCCGAGGGCGCGTGCGGCCCCTGCACGAATTCGCCTTCGACCACGAGCCCCTTGCACGAACCGCACGCGCCGTTCTTGCAGCCGTAGGGCAGGTGCACGTTCTGGCGCAGCGCCGCGGCCAGGACGGTCTCGTCGGGCTCGATCTGGAACTGGCGCCCGCTTTGCTTCAGGGTTACGTTGAATGCCATAAGTCTTTCTGGGAAAAATCGGAGTCGCCGGGGGCGGCCCATCCGCCGGGCCGCGCGGTATCGTTACAATACTGCGCTACCTGGCTTGTTTATCTCATGATCGCGAAACGAATATTGCGC
>CAUPOD010000174.1:0-5963 GCA_963512745.1 uncultured Burkholderia sp.
GGGCTACCCTGAGATCCGTTGGGACCAGTACCACATCGACATCCTGACCGCGCATTTCGTGCTGACGCCGGACCGTTTCGACGTGGTGGTCGCCTCGAACCTGTTCGGCGACATTCTTTCCGATCTGGGACCGGCCTGCACCGGCACGATCGGCATCGCGCCGTCCGCCAATCTGAATCCGGAGCGGCGCTTTCCGTCGCTGTTCGAACCCGTGCACGGCTCCGCGCCGGACATCGCGGGGCAAGGCATCGCCAATCCGGTCGCGATGATCTGGTCGGCCGCGATGATGCTCGACTTCCTCGGCGACGGCGCGGGCGCGGCCCGCGAGGCGCACGATGCGATCGTCGAAGCGATCGCACAGGTTCTCAAGGACGGCCCGCGCACCGGCGATCTCGGCGGCAAGGCCAGTACGCTCGAAATCGGCCAAGCGATTGCGGCACGCGTCGCCGGCGGCGCCTAACTCAGGACTATCGAATGCCGAATCTAGAACAACAGGCGCACGCCTCCATTCGCACGGACAACGTCATCGACGGCCGCTGGGTCCCGGCCGCGAGCGGACGGCGCTTCGCCGTAACCGATCCCGCTACGGGCCGGGTGATCGCAGAGGTTCCCGACAGCGGGCCGGCCGACGCGCGCGCCGCCGTCGACGCCGCAGCACAAGCCTTACCCAAGTGGCGCGCCATGCTGCCGAAGGAGCGCGCCGCGCTGCTGCGCCGCTGGCACGCGCTGATCGTCGAACACAAGCAGGCTCTCGGCGCCTTGATCTCGCTCGAACAAGGCAAGCCGCTCGCCGAAGGACTCGGCGAGGTCGAATACGGCGCGTCGTACGTGGCGTGGTTTGCCGAGGAAGCGACCCGCATCTACGGCGACCTGATCCCGCAACAGCATCCCGGCAAGCGCATGAGCGCGGTCAAGGAACCGGTCGGCGTGGTCGCGGCGATTACGCCGTGGAATTTCCCGCTCGCGATGATCGCGCGCAAGATCGCGCCGGCGCTGGCCGCAGGCTGCACGGTCGTGGCCAAACCGGCCGAGGACACGCCGCTCACCGCGCTCGCCTTGGCGAAACTCGCGCAGGACGCGGGGTTGCCCGCGGGCGTGCTGAACCTGATCTGCGCGTCGCGCGAAGCGGCCCCGGAAACGGTCGGCGCGTGGCTCGCCGATCCTCGCGTGCGCAAGATCACGTTCACCGGCTCGACGCCGGTCGGCAAGCACCTCGCCCGCGAATCGGCCGGCACGCTGAAGAAGCTGTCGCTGGAACTGGGCGGCAATGCGCCGTTCATCGTCTTCGACGACGCGGATCTCGACGCGGCCGTCGAGGGTCTGCTCGCCGCCAAGTTCCGCAACGGCGGACAAACCTGCGTGTGCCCGAACCGCGTCTATGTGCAACGCGGCGTGTACGAGGCTTTCGCCGCCAAGCTGCGCGCGCGGGTCGAGCAACTGCGCGTCGGTCCCGCCAGCGACGCGGCCTCGCAGATCGGGCCGATGATCAACGCGCGCGCGGTCGACAAGATCGCGCGCCACGTCGACGACGCCGTCGCGCGCGGCGCCACGGTGCTCGCAGGCGGCAAACGCTTGACCGAGCTCGGCCCCCACTACTACGCGCCGACCGTGCTCGGCAATGCCGATGCGTCGATGGCGCTATGCGGCGAGGAAACCTTCGGTCCGGTCGTGCCGCTCTTCCCGTTCGACACGGAAGGCGAAGCGGTACAGGCGGCGAACGATACCCCGTTCGGGCTTGCCTCGTACTTCTATAGCCGGGATCTTCCGCGCATCGAGCGCGTGTCGCGCGCGCTGGAAGCCGGCATCGTCGGCATCAACGAAGGCGCGCTCGCCTCGGAGGCCGCGCCGTTCGGCGGCGTGAAGGAATCGGGCTACGGGCGCGAGGGCTCCAAGTACGGCCTCGACGATTACCTATCGATCAAATACCTGTGTCAGGGAGGCTTGGCATGAGCATGGACGCCTATCCGATCGAAATCGACTTTCCCGACCTCTCGGCGCACGCGCAGGGCAATACCGGTATCGCCTACGTGCATACGTTCGACTCGGGCCTGCCGGGCCCGCACGTGATGATCAACGCGCTCACGCACGGCAACGAAGTGTGCGGCGCGATCGTCGTCGACGCGCTGCTGCGCCACGGCTTGCGGCCGCGCCGCGGCAAGCTCACGCTCGCGTTCGCGAACGTCGAGGCCTATGAAAATTTCGACCCGGCGCAGCCGGACAAGGCGCGCTTCGTCGACCAGGATTTCAACCGGGTCTGGACCGCGGCCAAGCTCGGCGACAGCGCGGCGACCTCATCCGAGCTCGCGCGCGCACGCGCCATGCGGCCCGTGATCGACACGGTCGATCTGCTGCTCGATCTGCATTCGATGCACGAGAAAAGCGCGCCGCTGACCGTCGCCGGTCCGCTGCGGAAAGGCACCGAGCTTGCGCTCGCGCTCGGCGCGCCGGCCACCGTGATCCGCGACGAGGGCCATCCCGAAGGACGCCGCATGCGCGACTACGAAGGCTTCGGCGACGAGGCGAGCGCGAAGAACGCGCTCTTGATCGAATGCGGACAGCACTGGGAAAAGCGCGCCGTCGACGTCGCGCGCGACGCCACCGCGCGCTTCCTGCTGCACGCCGGCATCGTCGCGGCGGACGACCTGCCCGCCGGCTGGCTTCAGCCGTTGCCCGCGGAGATGAAGGTCGTGCAGGTAACCGAGCCGGTGGTCGCGCGCAGCATGGATTTCCGTTTCGCGGGCCCCTACACGGGCCTCGAAGCCTTCGACAAGGCCGGCACCGTGATCGGCTGGTCCGACGGCGCGCCGGTCGTGACCCCCTACGACGATTGCATGCTCGTGATGCCGTCGCTGCGCCAGTTGCGGCCCGGCGTCACCGTGGTCCGGCTTGGCCGTATCGAGCAATGCGTCGATCAATCGCAACGCGAACAGGAAAACGCACGATGAAAATCCAGCAACTGCATCAAGCCGCGCAGGCCGCCGGACTCGAGGATTGGGGCACCGCCGGCCTGCCGGGCGCCGAGGCTGCCCGCCTATTCGGCAGGCAGTACATGATTCCGGGCAACGAGGCGGTGGATACCGGCGTATTCGAATGCGAACCCGGCAGTTGGCGGCGCTCGGTCGAGCAGGCGGAAGTCATGCACTTCCTGTCGGGTTCGGGAACCTTCACGCCGGACGGCGGAGAGGCGATCCATTTTCGCGGCGGCGATACGCTGTTCTTCGCGGCCAATACAGAAGGGCTTTGGCAGATCCACGCAAAGATGCGCAAGATCTATGTGATTTTCTGAAAAACCGAACCCCAAGAGCCGGACCTCGATCCGCCCCTTGGGGTCCATCCGCCCCTTGGGGGTCCGTTCAGCCTACAGCAACGTCAAGCCGCATCAGAATCGATGCACGATCCCCACGCCCGCGGCAAACATGCTGCGCGACGACGAGGGGGACGAATCGAAGCCGTCGCCCAGCGTTGCCGTCGTATCTATGATGTCGCCGCGCCCTTGTTGCCCAGCGTCGGCCCGTTGGCACGCTGATAAGCTTGCGCCGCATACAGGCCGATGCGCTTGGACAACGCGTAATACTCGCCGAGGCCGATCTGCCGATACTGCGCGCCGTTCGCGATACCGTTGGACTTGGCCGCGCGGCGAAGCGGGACGTGTGGCGTCCAATCTGCTGCTGTCGATGATCGAGCAGGAACCCGTTACGACGCCCGTCGTCGATCTCGGCTACGAATTGTTGGTGCGGGGAAAGCGCCTGAATTTTCCGAAGACGCGAAGGCGTCCTAGATGCCGTCGTCGAAGCAGACCGGAAGGCGCCGGCAGGTAGACTGAACAGCGCCTCACACGATCTTCCCCGGTCGCTCGGACCAAGTACGACAAAGCCGGCCGAAGCGGTCGAAGCGGCGAACGCCCGGAACGTCTGCTTGCCGAGATCGCACGTTCCCACATTCAGCTCCTTGAGTAGCTCGCTGCGGCCCGTCGCGCCGAGTGCCGAACGGCCAAGCAGGGCCAACAACGCTCGACCGTCCGATGTCGTCGCGAGCGGCAGATTCGCCCCGACACGCGGCATCGCCCGTAACTCCTATTCGGCCACCGCGACGTGAATGAACGCCAATTCGCGTCCGCTGATCCGGCCGAGCGTCACCGTTTCCCCGACCTCGTCGCTGAGCGCCTGCAAATGCGGCGCAGCGACGGCCACCGCTTCGGTATGCAATTTGCCGGCCAACCGGAGAAACGCCGAGCCGAGCCGAACGCCGTCGGCGCGTCCGGTGCGCAGCACCTCCTCGTCGGCCAGTGCTTTCACGATGCGCTGAATCGTGGAACGGGGCAAATCGACCGCTTTCGCGATCTCACCTAGACTCGTGCCGTTCGGGCGGCCGGCCACCACGTCGCGCACCCGCGCCGCACGCGTGATGACCTGAATTCCCTGCCCCGTTCACCCGTCGGATCCTCATCCATGCGTGCCCCGCTACCTTTATCAGCCGAGCCAACGGGCGACGTCGAGGGTCAAGCCGGCGTCGATGCCTTTACCTTGGCGCGGTGGCTCACCGTGCAGGAGCAGGGGCACGCGAGTTGCTGACGACAAGGCCCGTCACTGCTGGCGGCGTCCGACAGCGGACAAAGACGTCGTCATGCGGTGCGCGCGCGTTCGACGCCATGCCTCATAGTCAACCGGCGCACCGCCGAGATAGGCGTCGCGCAACGTATCGAGTCGGCCAAGCTCCGCCGCCGCGCCGTGCGCGACCACGCGGCCGCTTTCCAGCACATACCCGTATTGCGCATGACGCAACGCCACCGTGGCATTCTGCTCGGCCAGCAGCACGCTCACGCCCTCGTCGCGACTCAGGTTCGCGACGATCTCGAAGATTTCCTCGACGATTTGCGGCGCGAGCCCCATCGACGGTTCGTCCAGCAGCATCAATGCGGGCTTCGCCATCAGCGCGCGGCCGATCGCGATCATCTGCTGTTCGCCGCCCGAGGTGTAGCCGGCTAACGCTTTGCGCCGCTCCCTCAGACGCGGAAAGATCGCGTAGATGCGCTCCAGCCCCGCTTTGATTGCCGCCCGGCTCGGACGCCGGACGTACGAACCGATGCGCAGATTTTCTTCGACCGTGAGATGCGCAAAGCAACGCCGCCCTTCGAGCACCTGCACCAGGCCCCGTTCGACGAGCGTCCAGGGCTCGACGCCCGCTACGTCCTCGCCCCGATAACGGATACTGCCGCCGGCCAGCTCGCCGCGCTCGGCGCGCACCAGGCTCGAGACCGCCTTGAGCGTAGTGCTCTTGCCCGCGCCGTTGCCGCCTAGCAGCGCGACGATCGCGCCTTGCGGCACCGTCAGCGAGACGCCGCGCAGGGCCGAAATGATCCCCCCGTAGGTCACGGCGAGCGCATCGACCTGCAGAATCGGTTCGCTCATGTTCAAAGATCCTTGGAGCAGTCGCGCGGCGTGATGTTTTTCTCCTTCGCATATGCGAGCGCGGACGTCTCGATGATCGGCCGCAACAATGCGCGATCGGCCTGCACCCAGCCGCTGATCACGTTCCACTTCTGGCCGTCCCACTGCTGGAAGCGCACCGCGCCGCCGCCCTCGTGATCCGCGCACGACAGCTTGAGCGGTTGCACGAGGCCCAATGCGCCGAGCTGCTTGAGACGCGCGTCGTCCAGGTCGAGATGCTCGAAGCCCCAGCGCACTTGCTCCCCTGTGAGCGGCTTGTCGCCGAATTTCCGCTGCGCGACGCGCAATGCTTCGACGTTGAGAATGCCGTTCACCACGCCGAGGTTGTAGTACACCGTGCCGAAGCGCGCGGGATCCTTCAGGTCGCCGTTGCCGGGTTTGACCACGTATTGGTCGATCGCCTGCAGCACCGGATAGCTTGTGCCGGACGGATGCGTGGTGATCGAGACGAAGCCTTTCGCTGCGTCCCCGGCTGGCCGCACGTCCTCTTCCGAATTGCTCCAGATGTTGCCGATG
>CAUPOD010000175.1:0-5921 GCA_963512745.1 uncultured Burkholderia sp.
GCGTTTGCCGTGGCTGCGGAGGCGGCGCCGGCGGAAGCAGCCGGCGCGGCATGCTGCGCGGCGAGCGGGCTCGCGGGTTGCCGAGCGTTGTGGGACGGATGCAACGCGGCGCTCAACGGCGCGCCCGCGGACACGCCGGCGGCGGCCGGGCGCGCCACGCCGTTGCCCGCCTTCTGGTCGAGCACGAACAGCACTTCGATCGGCGCGGCCCAGTAGTCGCGGGCCAGATCGGTGATGCGGCCCGAGAACTGGCTCTTGACCCAGTCGAGCTTGAAGCGATTCGGGGCGGCGATGGACAGCGTCTGCTGGGTGGCGTCGAACGCTACCGGTATCAGGGGCTTGATCCACGTCACGTACTGCTGGGGCGTGAGCTCGCGCTCCAGCAGGGCGGAACAGTGTTGCCAAAAATCGTTCATTGGATCTTGTCGA
This sequence comes from uncultured Burkholderia sp., assembly GCA_963512745.1. Taxonomy (GTDB): domain Bacteria; phylum Pseudomonadota; class Gammaproteobacteria; order Burkholderiales; family Burkholderiaceae; genus Burkholderia. The sequence continues at coordinate 430 of CAUPOD010000175.1, forward strand.
GTTTGCGCAGGCGGCTCGCGGCCGGCCTGACGAGAGGCCGCCATCGGTTCTTGGCCGGGCGAGCCGGCCCCGGCGCGCAGCCCGGATTTTCAGGCGCGCGCGCGATGGCGGCGTACTGCATGCGTGTGAAGTTAAGGCGTGATTCTACCGCCAAACGGCCCCGGACGAAAAGTTATCCACAGGCGTCGGGAAACGACGCGCACCGCTGCGCATGTCGTATTCGGGGTCTGAGCGCCCCGTCGAAAGCCCCGCAAACTGTGGCGCGGCACGCGCACGCGTGGCGTAAGAGTCGGCATAACCTCTTGACTGCCAAGAGAAAAGCGGTTTAAATAACGGGTTCCCGCGAAAACCCGCCTGCAATGTGGTGCCCGCTGTGGTCTAGCCGGTACCGGGTTGCGTATGAAAGAGGCGAACGGCGCGGGTTGCGCAAATAGATTGCGCATGCCCCCGCCCGAGCGTAATGCGCCCCAGGCGCAGCCTCTGACGCGGTCCCGATACCGAATTCACGAATAAGTGAGAGTGACATGAAACGTACTTACCAACCTTCCGTGACGCGCCGCAAGCGCACCCATGGCTTCCGCGTGCGCATGAAGACGGCCGGCGGCCGCAAGGTCATCAACGCTCGCCGCGCCAAGGGCCGTAAGCGTCTCGCCATCTAAAGGCGCAGGGTTGCACGCCGTGAGTGGCGACACCGGTGAGGCAGCTGCTCCCGGCGGCGCCGCGCAGGGCGACGCGCTAAGCGGCGCCGCTTTTCCGAAGGCAGCGCGGCTACTGAAAACGGATGAATTTTCATCCGTTTTTCGTTTGCGTCCTTGGCGCCGCAGCGCGCACTTCGTGATCTACGGCAAGCCGAGCGGGCGCGACGCGCGCCTCGGTCTCGTGATCGGCAAGAAGTTCGCGCCGCGCGCGGTCACGCGCAATCTGGTCAAGCGGCTCGCGCGCGAAGCGTTCCGGCAACGGCGCGCGGAGTTCGCCGGCTGGGATCTGCTGCTGCGGTTGCACACGCGTTTCGACGCGAAGGCGTTCCCGAGCGCGGCATCCGCGCCGCTCGCCGCGTTGTGCGCAGCCGAGATCGGCACGCTGCTCGACGCTGCCACGCGCGAAATCGCGCGGCGCGGCGGCGCGGCACGCGCCGGTTGACGGCCTGCCGCCGTTTGCCCGCCCGCATGTTGCGGCACCCTGCTTCGGTCTGCCCGATTGGGCCGGCCCTGACGCGGCGCTTGGCGCCGCCCTTGCTATGCAAACGGTCCTGATCGCCCTGCTGCGTTTCTACAAGGCTGCCGTGAGCCCTCTGCTCGGCAGCCGTTGCCGTTTTTATCCTTCCTGTTCCGATTACGCGCGCGAGGCAATCCAGTATCATGGCGCCGCGCGCGGCACGTATAAAGGTTTTAATAAAAAAATAACACCCCCCCACAAAAAAAAAATGAACTGGGGTGGGGGGGTGGGGGTGGGGTTGTTCTTTCGTTTGTTGTTGTTTTTTGGGGCGTTGGTCTTTAGCCCCGGGTGCGCGCCGGTAGCGGATCCGCGGGCGCGGCGCGAACAGCGCCGGGACGATGGTCTGGGCGTGCGCGGTCGGCAGCCAGCGCGGGGCCCGGTAGCTGGCGGTATCGGCCTGCGGGAGCGGCGCAACGGGATCGGTCAGAGCCATCGCGAACCGCCTGTCAGTGCAGCGGGCCTTGCCCGTGACGGATCTTGACCGCGAATTGCTGGGCCGCCTGTTCGGGGATCTGGCTCGCATGGATGTGGGCGATGCGCCACTCGCCGCGGTCGTGGATCATCACGTAGGTCGCGAAGACCATCGTGGGCTGCTTGAAGCCCGGCTGCTGATGCGCTTCGGCGATCGTATAGACGATCGTGCCGAGGCTGTCGTACACGCGCACGTCGAGCGGTTCGATGCTGAGCGGATGCGCGGCCAGGCGCTGCGTGAAGCCGGCGCGGATTTCGTCGAGGCCGTGCAGATGGGTGCCGTCGGGCCAGATGCAGCTGGCGAAGTCTTCGTCGATCCAGAGCGCCATCAGGGCGTCGGGGTGCGCGTCGGCGAGCGCCTGGTAATAGGCGTTCAGCGTGTCGGCTGCGGCTTCGAAGAGGCGGGCGAAACGTGGCATCGGTTATCTCTCGCGCGTCGGACGCGCCGTTTTAATGCGGCGGCCGGCGCTCGGGCCGGGCGCCGCCTGCGATCTGGTTTCTACGGTCTCGGCCGGGCTCAGCGCTGGCCGACCAGCATCATCCGCACATCGGCGAATACCTGCTCGGGGCTCAGCTCGCGCAAGCACTTGAGATGACCGAGCGGACATTCGCGCGCGAAGCACGGGCTGCATTCGAGGTGCAACCATTGTACCCGTGCCAGATCGGACAGCGGGGGCGTGTGGCGCGGATCCGTCGAGCCGTACAGCGCGACCAGCGGGCGCCGCAGCGCGGCCGCGACGTGCATGAGCCCGGAATCGTTGGTGACCACGGCGTTGGCGCGCGCGATCAGCGCGCATGCCTCGGACAGCGAGGTCTGCCCGCACAGGTTGCGCACCACGGGCGCGCGGTCGGCGATTTCCTGCGCGATCGGCTGGTCCTTCGGCGAACCGAGCGCCACGATCTGCGTGTACGGGAACGACTGGCTCACGCTCTGCGCGAGCGCCGCGAAGTGCTCGGGCGGCCAGCGCTTGGCGGGGCCGTATTCGGCGCCGGGGCACAGCACGAGCAGCGGCTTGCGCATGTCGAGATTGAAGCGCGCCGACACGCGCGCGGTTTCGTTGAGGTCGGCCTCGAGGCGCGGCAGCGGCAGCCCTTTCATCGCCTCGTCGAGCTTGGCGCCGGGCGCGTAGGCGAGGGCCGCGTAATGCTCGACCATCGACGGGCGTTCGGTGCGCGGCGGATTCGCGTGGCGCACGTTGAGCAGGCCGTAGCGGTTCTCCCCCGTATAGCCGACGCGCAGCGGGATGCCCGCGAGCCACGGGATCAGCGCGGACTTCAGCGAGTTGGGCAGTACGTAGACGGCGTCGTAGCCGACCTCGCGCAGATCGCCGGCCAGTTGCCAGCGGCGCAGCAGCTGCAGCTTGCCGTGCGCGAGATCGGTCGCGTGGACGTCGCGGATCTCGGGCATGCGCTCGAGCACGGGCGCGACCCAGCCGGGCGCCACGGCATCGATGACGATGCGCGGATGCAGTTTCTTGAGCAGCGCGAACAGCGGCTGCGCCATCAGTGCGTCACCGATCCAATTCGGTGCGATTACCAATGCGCGTCGCATTCAGTGGTTTTCCGATTTCTTGAGCGAGCGGCGTCTTGGCGCCGGCGCGGATTGTGGGGAAGCGGGTGCGCGAGCGCCCCGCGGTACGGCCTGCCGCTCGGGCTCACTCGCCGGGCGGCGCGGCGGGCACGAGCTCGTCTTCGCGCAGACGGTAGCGCGTGCCGCAATACGGGCAGCGCGCTTCGCCGTGGTTGATGTCGATGAACACGCGCGGATGCATGTTGCGGCGTTCCATCGAAGGGTTCGGGCAGTACGCCGGCAGGTCTTTTGCCGTCAATTCGACGAGGGGCATTTTTTTGAGTTCGCTCATACTGCTTCCGTCAGTGCGCGTGGGTATGGGTAAATAGTGTAGCGGCCCGGCTCGCTCAGACCCTGGTCAGCCATTCGGCGTGGCGCGGATCGCGGCCCGAGACGGCGTCGAAGAACGCCTTCTGCAGCTGGGCCGTGATCGGGCCGCGCGTGCCGCTGCCGATCGTGCGGTTGTCGAGTTCGCGGATCGGCGTGACCTCGGCGGCGGTGCCTGTGAAGAACGCTTCGTCGGCCGTATAGACCTCGTCGCGCGTGATGCGCTTCTCGATCACCTCGATGCCCGCTTCGCGCGCGAGCGTGATCACGGTATCGCGCGTGATGCCGTCGAGGCACGAGGCGAGATCGGGCGTGTACAGCTTGCCGCGGTTGACGAGGAAGAAGTTCTCGCCCGAGCCTTCGGACACGTAGCCGTCGACGTCGAGCAGCAGCGCTTCGTCGTAGCCGTCGGCCGTGGCTTCCTGGTTCGCGAGGATCGAGTTCACGTACCAGCCCGACGCCTTGGCGCGCACCATCGACACGTTCACGTGGTGGCGCGTGAACGACGAGGTCTTCACGCGGATGCCGTTGTTGAGCCCTTCGTCGCCGAGATAGGCGCCCCACGGCCACGCGGCGATCGCGACGTGGATGGTGTTGCCCTTGGCCGAGACGCCGAGCTTTTCCGAGCCGACCCAGATGATCGGGCGCAGGTAGCACGAAGCGAGCTTGTTCTCGCGCACGACCTCGACCTGTGCGGCTTCGAGCGTTTCGCGGTCGAACGGCACGTCCATCTGGAAGATCTTGGCCGAGTTGAGCAGGCGCCTGGTGTGGTCGAACAGCCGGAAGATCGCGGTGCCCCCGTCGGCGAGCTGATACGCGCGCACCCCCTCGAAAACGCCCATGCCGTAGTGCAGCGTATGCGTGAGGACGTGGATCGTGGCGTCGCGCCAGTCGATCAGCTTGCCGTCCATCCAGATCTTGCCGTCACGATCGGCCATTGACATAGGGTTCTCCTCGGAGCGGGTGCAGCGGCGGGGGGCGCCGTGAAAGATTTTCATTTTAACGTCTTTTGCGGCGTCCTCGCGGCAAAGGGCGGCGCTATAATCGTTCGCGCGTTTTTACGCGATTGCGTTTTCCGCATAACAATTCATGCACGGCGCCCCGGCGCCGGCAGTCCAAGACGTTCCCATGCTCTCCCGCCTTTCCGCTTCCGACCGCTTCGCCTTCATGCAGGGCATGCGCGACTACACCCCGACCATGATGGCGATGGGCTCCTGGGGCCTCGTCACCGGCATCGCAATGGCCAAGTCGTCGCTCACCGTCAAGCAGGCCGTCGGCATGTCGCTGCTCGTCTATGCGGGTTCGTCGCAGTTGGCAGTGCTGCCGTTCTTCGCCGCGCACATGCCGCTGTGGACCATTTTGCTGACGGCCGCGATGGTCAATACGCGCTTCGTGATCTTCAGCGCGGGGCTTGCGCCGCATTTCACGTATCTGCCGTGGTGGCGCCGCTTTCTGCTCGGTTATTTCAACGGCGACGTGATCTATCTGCTGTTCCAGAAGCAGGGCTTCGCGCACGGCTACGTGCCGGGCAAGGAGGCTTATTTCTGGGGCATGTCGCTGTTGAGCTGGTCCGGGTGGCAGGTCGCGTCGCTGCTCGGGATCGCGCTCGCGGGACTGATTCCCGATAGCTGGGGGCTCAGTCTGGCGGGCACGCTCGCGCTGCTGCCGATCATGGTGTCCGCCATCGCGAACCGCGCGACGGTGGTGGCCGTCGCGGCTGCGGGCGTGGTGGCGCTGCTCGCGTTTCCGTTGCCTTACGAGCTCGGGTTGCCGCTCGCGGTGCTGGCCGCGCTGGCGTCGGGCAGCGTGGCCGATTTCGCGATGGAGCGTGCGGCGGCTGGGGGGGGGGGGGCGGCGCCGCGCGCCCGCGCGGTGTGGGGTCTGGGGGGGGGGGGTCTGTGTTGTGTGT
>CAUPOD010000176.1:0-5917 GCA_963512745.1 uncultured Burkholderia sp.
CCATGCGCATATGAAAACGGCGGCCCAGGGGCCGCCGTTTTTTTCATACATACCGCTTCGGCATTGGACGCGGCATACGCCGCGCCCCGTCAAACCAGAAGCGTGCGCGCAGCACTCAAACCGCGGCCGCGCCCAGCTTCCCGAGCTTCTCGAGCGCGCGCTCGGCCACTTGCTCGGGCGTGCCGTCGATGCTGACTTCGACGGCCTCGTCCGCGCCCGGCTCTTCGAGCGTTTCGAGCTGACTGCGCAGCAGCGACGGATCGAAGAAGTGATCGGTGCGCTCCGACAACCGCTGCTGCAATAGATCGAACGAACCCTTCAGATAGACGAAACGCACGTCGGCGCCGTCGCCGTTGCGCAGCACGTCGCGATACGCGCGCTTCAGCGACGAGCACGTGAACACGGCCGTCTCGCCCGCGTGCAGCTTTTCCTCGATCGCGGCGCGGATCGTGTTGAGCCACGGCCAGCGGTCGTCGTCGGTCAAAGGAATACCGTGGTGCATCTTGTCCTTGTTGGCGGCGCTGTGAAACGCGTCGCCGTCGGTGAAGCTACAGCCCAGGCGTTCCGCCATCAGCTCGCCAATACGCGTCTTGCCCGCGCCCGACACGCCCATTGCGATGACGATCATTTCCATTCTCCTACGTCTCCTACCCTTACATCGCCGCGCTCAGCAGCAGCGTAAACGCCAGCCCGAGCACCGAGATAATCGTTTCGAGCACCGACCAGGTCTTGAACGTCTGCCCGACCGTCATACCGAAATATTCCTTGACCAGCCAGAACCCCGCATCGTTGACGTGCGAGAAGATCAGCGAGCCCGAGCCCGTCGCGAGCACCAGCAATTCGGGGCGCACACCGGCGCCCGCCATCGCGGCGATCGGTGCGACGATACCGCAAGCGGTCGTCATGGCCACCGTCGCCGAACCCGTCGCGAGACGGATCAATGCCGCGACGAACCAGCCGAGCAGCAGCGGCGACAGATTCAGATGCGTCGCGCTCGCGACGATCTGATGCGAAATGCCCGACTCGCGCAGGATGCCGCCGAAGCCGCCGCCCGCACCGACGATCAGGACGATGCCCGCGAGCGGCGCCAGACACTCGCCGCAGAATTTCTGCATCTGCGCGCTCGTGAAGCCGCGTGCCCAACCGAACGACCACAGGCTGAACAGTACCGCGATCAGCAGCGCGACGTCGGACGTGCCGACGAAATGCAGCCAATCGTTGGCCGCCGTATGCGGCGCGAACAGCTTGTCGGCCCAGCTGCCGACCAGCATCAGGACCACGGGCAGCAGGATCGTCGTCACGGTGATGCCGAAGCCCGGCAATTCGCGCTTGCCCTCGCCCGCCTCGACGAACTGCGCGGCGAGCGGATTGTTCTCCGGCAGCTTCACGTGACGCTGGATCCACATCGCGTAGAGCGGACCCGCGACGATCGCGGTGGGAATCCCGACGATCAGGCCATAGACGATGGTCTTGCCGATATCGGCGCCGTATTGCTGCACCGCGAGCAGCGCGGCCGGATGCGGCGGAATCAGGCCGTGCACGACCGACAGCCCCGCCACCATCGGCAGGCCGATCAGGATCAGCGACTTGTTGCTGCGGCGCGCGACGTTGAACGCGATCGGAATCAGCAGCACGAGACCGACTTCGAAGAACACGGGCAGGCCGACCAGCATCGCGACGCACAGCATCGCCCACGGCACGCGGCGCTCGCCGAACCAGTCGATCAGCGTGATCGCGATGCGCTCGGCGCCGCCCGACTCGGCCATCATCTTGCCGAGCATGGTGCCGAGGCCGACGACGATGGCGATGTGGCCGAGCGTGTTGCCGTTGCCGGTCTCGAACGCCTTGACGATCTTGTCCATCGGCATGCCGGCCGCGAGACCGAGGCCGAGCGAAACCAGAATCAGGACCAGGAACGGATGGATCTTGAAGCGTGCGATCAGCACGACCAAGGCCACGATGGCCAGCAGTGCGTCGAACAGCAAGGCACCGCCTTGAACAGCCTCCATCGGGTACTCCTCATAAAATGCAAACGCCGGCTGCGCCGGCCGAATCCGTGCCGCGCCCGCACGCGAGAGGGTGCGCGCGAGCGGCATGGGCGGGATCCGGCGTCGCGCCGGATCGCGGCATTTTACGGTGTTTAGTGAAGCTCGTGGCGTTTAGGCCTATATCTTCAACGCGGCAAGCGGCTCGCCGCTTCGGCCAGACGCGTGATCTCGGCCCAATCGTGCGCGGCGAGCGCCGCCTTGGGCGTGAGCCACGAGCCGCCGACGCACACCACGTTCGGCAGCGCGAGGAAATCGGGCGCGGTCTCGGCCGTGATGCCGCCCGTCGGGCAGAACTTGAGCGCCGGGAACGGGCCGTGCAGCGCCTTCAGCATCGGGATGCCGCCGGCCTGCTGGGCCGGGAACAGCTTGACGATCTCGTAGCCCCACTCGAGCGCGTTGATGATGTCCGACGGCGTCATCACGCCCGGCAGCAGCGGCAGGCCAGCGTCCTGCGCAGCTTCGTGCAGTTCGCGGTTCAGGCCCGGCGACACGCCGAACGTCGCGCCCGCGCGCTTCGCCTGCGCGCAGTGCTCGGGCTTCGTGAGCGTGCCGACGCCGACCACGATGTCGTCGGCCAGTTGGCTCGCGCGCTCGATCGCGGCGAGGCCCGCGGGCGTGCGCAGCGTGATCTCCAGCACCTTGACGCCGCCCGCGTGCAGCGCGCGCGACACGTGCTCGCCCTGCTCGACCGAGTCGAACGCGAGCACCGGGATCACGGGGCCGAGCTTCACGACATCCTGAATCGTCTTCATCGAATCTTCTCCTTCTGTGACTTCTCTAACTGCTGACTGTTGGGTGAGGACCGCGGCTCAGTGCGCGGTTTGCGTGGGGGGTGCGCGGCGCGGGGCGGCGTGCAGCGTATCGAAGGGCGTCTCGCCGACGAGCGCGCCGAACACCGATGCGCCCTGCTCCGCGGGCGCGGCCGCGGCGCGCAGCACGCCGAACAGCTCGCGGCCGAAACCGACTTCGTTGTCGGCTTGATGCAGCGGCGCGGCCTGCGCGCGTGCGGTCCATTGGGCCTCGTCGATCTCGACGTCGAGCACGCCGGCTGTCGCGTCGATCACGAGCATGTCGCCGGTCTGCACCTTGCCGAGCGGGCCGCCGAGCAGCGCCTCGGGCGACACGTGGATCACCGCGGGAACCTTGCCCGACGCGCCCGACATGCGTCCGTCGGTAACAAGCGCGACATGGTAGCCCTGATCCTGCAGCACGCCGAGCAGCGGCGTCAGGCGGTGCAGTTCGGGCATGCCGTTGGCGCGCGCGCCCTGGAAGCGCACGACGGCGACGAAGTCGCGCTTGAGTTCGCCCGCGTCGAACGCGGCCTGCACGGCCTCTTGCGAATCGAACACGATCGCGGGCGCCTTGACGAGGCGATGCTCGGGCGCGACCGCCGAAATCTTGATCACGCCGCGGCCCAGGCGGCCCTGCATCAAACGCAGGCCGCCGTCGGCCTGGAACGGTTCCGTGATCGGACGCAGCACCTTCGGATCGAGGCTCTCGGCCGGCGCATCGACCCATACCAGCTTGCCGTCGATGAGCTTCGGCTCTTGCGTGTAGTGATGCAGGCCGTGCCCCGCCACGGTGTCGACATCCTCGTGCAGCAGACCGCCTTCGAGCAGGTTGCGCACGAGGAAGCCCACGCCGCCCGCGGCGTGGAAATGGTTCACGTCGGCCTTGCCGTTCGGGTAGATCTTGGCGAGCAACGGCACGACGGCCGACAGCGCGTCGAAATCGTCCCAGTCGATCAGGATGCCGGCCGCGCGCGCGATCGCGACGAGGTGCATCGTGTGATTGGTCGAACCGCCCGTCGCGAGCAGCGCGACGATACCGTTGATCACGGCCTTTTCGTCGACCACATGGCCGATCGGCATGTAGTGGCCGCGCTCGATGGTCAGGTCGAGCACGCGCTTCGCGGCCTGCGCGGTCAGCGCGTCGCGCAGCGCCGTGTGCGGATGCACGAACGCGGCGCCCGGCAGGTGCAGGCCCATGACCTCCATGAGCATCTGGTTGCTGTTCGCGGTGCCGTAGAACGTGCACGTGCCCTGGCCGTGATACGCGGCCGATTCGGCTTCGAGCAGCGCGTCGCGGCCGACCTGGCCCGTCGCGTACTGCTGGCGGATCTTGGCCTTGTCGTCGTTGGACAGGCCGCTCGCCATCGGGCCGGCCGGCACGAAGATGGTCGGCAGGTGGCCGAACTGCAGCGCGCCGATCAGCAGGCCCGGCACGATCTTGTCGCAAATGCCGAGACACAGCGCGGCGTCGAACATGTTGTGCGTGAGCGCGATCGCCGTGCTCATCGCGATCACTTCGCGCGAGAACAGCGACAGTTCCATGCCTGGATTGCCCTGGGTCACGCCATCGCACATGGCCGGCACGCCGCCCGCGAATTGCGCGACGCCGCCCGCCTCGCGCGCGGCGGTCTTGATCAAATCGGGATAGTTTTTGTACGGCGCGTGCGCGGACAGCATCTCGTTGTACGACGAGACGATGCCGATATTGGGCTCGCGAATCGCCTTGATCGCGAATTTGTCGCTGCCTTCGAGCGCGGCGAAGCCGTGCGCGAGGTTGGCGCACGACAGCGCGCCGCGCGTCGGGAAACGCCCCTGAGCAGCTTCGATGCGCTGCAGATATGCCTTGCGCGTGGCACGGCTGCGCGCGGTCACGCGCTCGGTAACTTCGACGATGGTGGGATGCAGCGCGGCCATGCGGGCTCCTCGGAACACCGGCTCACGGCCGGCAAGCGGATTGAGTGGGGACGGTTGCCAGTGCAGCCGTTTGCAGAAAGTCTAGTAGAAAAACTACAAGAGAACAATCTTGCGACGCAGCATTCAGACGCAAAAATACGCAAATTTCGGCTATTTTAGCGGGATTTTACTAGGTAATTACCCTAATCTCCGTTCCACGAGAGGCATCTCCGGTCACGTTAAATTCATGTACATTTTCTACATAGCCGTAGATACTGGACAATGACGCCTTGCTCCTTTTGCTCGTTTCCTTTGGTAATCCGCCATGCTCGACCGTATCGACACGATCCGCCCGCAGTTGCGCCCGTCCGAGCGGCGCCTGGCCGACTACGTGCTCGGCGCGCCGCGCCAGGTGCTGGACCTTTCGATGACCGATCTGGCCGCGCGCGCGGGCGTGAGTCAGCCGACCATCGCGCGCTTTTGCCAGGCGCTGGGGTACAGCGGGTATCGGGAATTCAAGATTCGGCTCGCGCAGAGCGTCGCGCCTGGCGTGTCGTCGGTCTATCGCGACGTCGAGCCCGACGAGCCCGCGGCCGGCATCATCGGCAAGGTGTTCGACCGCACGCTCGGCGCGCTGATCGAGGTGCGCAACAACTTGTCGTCGGCGAGCGTGACCGAGGCGATCGCGTTGTTGTCGAACGCCGCGCGCATCGAGTTCTACGGCGCGGGCGGTTCGGGGATCGCGGCGCAGGACATCCAGCACAAGTTTTTCCGGCTCGGCGTGCCGAGCGTGGCGTATTCCGATCCGCACACGTTCTCTATGTCGGCTGCGCTGTTGAGTCCGCAGGACGTCGTCGTGGCGATTTCGAACACGGGGCGTACGCGCGACATCGTGGAGGCCGCGCGCGCGGCGCGCGAGTGCGGGGCCAAGGTGATTGCGGTCACGCATAGTCATTCGCCGCTCGCGCGGATCGCGACGGTGAGTTTGGCGTCGAATATCGCGGAGGAGACGGATGTGTTTTCGCCGATGACGTCGCGGATGTCGCATTTGGCGATCGGGGATATTCTTGCCGTGGGGGTGGCGCTGCAGCGCGGGCCTGAGCTTGTTGATCGCCTGGGGCGTGCGAAGCAGGCTATTACTCGGAGACGCATCGAGGACGATGCTAAGTAAGCGTGGGATTAGGG
>CAUPOD010000177.1:0-5905 GCA_963512745.1 uncultured Burkholderia sp.
CTACGACGGCGCTGCCGATGCGGGCCGTTCCCGCCGCGCAATAGCCGGCGCGGCAGCAGCCCGGCGAGCCGCCGTGGCACCGCCGGACGCCCCGCTAGGACTTCCGTTTCAAATTGCGTTTCCACGGGCGCAGTGGCACGGCCGCGCGCCCCTTCACTCCCCGTTCAATTCGCCTATGTTCCGCTCCCTGACCACGGTCTTCACGAAATGGCGCGCCTCGCGCGACGCCTGGCATCAGCTGGACGCGCTGCTCGCGACGGCCGACGCCGACGCGCCGTACGCCGAACGCAGCGAATGGCTGATCGAGATCGCCTACTGGCTGCACCGGGGCGGCGTGCCCGACGACGGCGCGCCGGCCGACGCGCGCAGCTTCCGCGAACATGCGCGGCTGCGCTACCTGCTGCACGTGCTCGACCGCAATCCCGAATGGAAGGACGAAGTCGCGCGCCTGCTGCGCCTCACGCTGCGCGAGGCCGACGGCATTTCGCTGCTGTGCGACGCCGGCATGCCCGTGCACTCGGGTTTCCTCGGCGCGCTGATGGAGCGCGTCGAGGCCTCGCTGATCCCGCCCGCGCCGAACCGCCGCGAACTCGCGGCGCTCTGCACGCTGACCTTCCCGGGCGCCGACGACGCGGCCTGGATCGCGAGCCTGCCCGACGATCTCATGGAGCGCCTGCGCGCGCTCTACCGCCACGGCGAAGCCGAGCCGCCGAGCGACTATGCCGATGCGTTCTCGCGCGACCTGCTGGCCGCGCTGCACAACCTCAGCTGCCAGATCAGTTCGACGGGCCTGTCGCAGACCGTGCGCAGCCGGCTCGGCGAACGCGACGCGCACGCGCCGCTCGAAGCGCAGCCGTTCTTCCGTCTCACGCGCGCGATGCTGGACGTCGAGACCGCGTACGCGGCGCTCGACGAAGGCGGCGCGGCGGACCAACTGCTGCATGCGGTGAACTATCTGCGCGTGCTGCTCGACGAATGCCGGCAATCGGCCGACGACGTGTTCTCGCACCTGTACCGCAACGGCGTGTCGGTCGACATCGTGTTCCAGGTCGCACGCATGCGTATGCGCATCGAGCGCGCCGAACTGCTGCTCGATGCGTGGATGGCGCGCGACGACCTGCGCGGCATCGCGCGCCTGACGGCCACGCTCGTCGATGCGAACCGGCACAGCCAAAGCGTGTCGTATCTGATCCGCAGCAACCTCGAACTGCTCGCGCGCAAGTTCGTCGAAACCAACGCCGATACCGGCGAGCACTACATCACGCGCGGCCGCGCCGACTACCTGCGCATGCTGCGCATGGCGGCCGGCGGCGGCCTCGTCACGGTGGTCACGGTCGTCGTCAAGTTCTGGATCACGGGCGTGCACCTGCAGAGCATGTTCGAAGGCTTGCTGGCCGGCATCAACTACGCGGCCGCGTTCATGCTCATGCACTTCCTGCATTTCACGCTCGCGACCAAGCAGCCCGCCATGACGGCCCCGACGCTCGCGCGCGAACTCGACGGCATCGGCCACGCGAGCGGACTCGCGCGCTTCGTCGATTCGGTGATCGCGCTGCTGCGCACGCAGGTCGCCGCGATCGCGGGCAACGTGCTCGTGGTGCTGCCCGTGTGTCTGGCCGTGCAGCTCGGCACGCACGCGCTGCTGCATGCGAACGTGATCTCCGAGCAGAAAGCGCACGCCACGCTGCATTCGTTCTCGCTGCTCGGGCCCACGCCGCTCTACGCGGCGCTCACGGGCGTGCTGCTGTGGGCGTCGAGCCTGCTCGCGGGCTGGGCCGACAACTGGTTCGTGCTGCATCACGTCGGCGACGCGCTCACCTACAACCGGCGCCTGCGCATGACCTTCGGGGCTGCCGGCGCGGCACGCCTCGCGCGCTTCTGGCGCAGCAACATCGCGGGCGTCGTCAGCAACGTCGGGCTCGGGCTGATGCTCGGGCTCGTACCCGCGATCGTCAGCGCCTTCGCGTTCACGTTCGAAGTGCGGCACGTCACGCTCAGCTCGGGCGCGATCGGCGTGGCGCTCGGCGTGCTCGGCACGCCGGTGCTGCATACGGCCGAGTTCTGGTGGGCCGTCGCGGGCGTGGGCAGCATGGCCGTGCTCAACGTCGCGGTCAGCTTCGCGCTCGCGTTCACGATGGCCGTGCGCTCGCGCGATTTGCGCAACCCCAAGGTGCGCGCGCTGCTCGCCGCGATCGGCCGCGCCGTGCTCGCGGATCCGCGCAGTCTGGTCTGGCCGCGGCGCGCGAACCGGGCGACGGAAGCCGGCGAGACCGACGGCGTTCATTGAGATAGGTGGCGGCACGCGTACAATGGCGTACTTTTCCGCCTCACCCGCCCGCCCATGTCCACTGCCACCCCCTTCGATTTCTTCGCCCCCTGCCCGCGCGGGCTAGAGGCCGCGCTTGCGTCCGAACTCGCCGAGATCGGCACGCGCTACGTCGAGCCGGGCGGCAACACGCTGACGCTGCCGCAGGGCGCGCAAGTGCCGGGCGGCGTGCATTTCCGCGGCGGCTGGCCCGCAGGCATGGCGGCCAATCTGCATTCGCGCATTGCGAGCCGCGTGCTGCTCAAGATCGCGCATCGCGCCTACCGTAACGAACACGATATCTACGCGCTCGCGCTCGAACAGCCGTGGGAGCGCTGGTTCACGGCGAACCAGACGCTGCGCGTGGATCTGACCGCGATCAAGTCGCCGCTCAAGAGCCTCGAATTCACGACGCTGCGCGTCAAGGATGCGATCTGCGACCGCCTGCGCGAGAAGACCGGCGCGCGTCCGAGCATCGACACGGCCGAGCCCGACGTGCGCGTGTCCGCGTTCCTGACCGGCAACGAGTGCACGCTGTATATCGACACCTCGGGCGAGCCGTTGTTCAAGCGCGGCTGGCGTCTCGACAAGGGCGCCGCGCCGCTGCGCGAAAATCTCGCTGCCGGCATTCTGCGCATCGCGGGCTGGACGCCGGGCACGCCGCTGTACGACCCGATGTGCGGCAGCGGCACGTTCCTGGCCGAGGCGGGACAGATGGCGCTCGGCATCGCGCCGGGCGTCGATCGCCGCTTCGGGTTCGAGAAGCTCAAGCAATACGACGTGACCGCATGGCAGGCGCTCAAGGTCGCCGCGCTCGACGCGAAGCGTGCCGCGCGCACGGCCGCGCCGCGCGATCTGCTGATCTACGGCAGCGAGATTTCCGGCGACATGCTCGAAAAAGCGCGCGCCAACCTCGACCGCGCGGGCGTGCCGAACCTGTGGCTCAAGCAGCTCGACGCACGCAACATGACGCCGCCGGCCGATCGGCCCGGGCTGATCGTGACGAACCCGCCGTACGGCGAGCGGATCGAAGTGCGTGGCCGCGGTCCGCGCGGCGAGGCGCGCGAGACGGGCCGCAACCGCGGCGACGACGACGCGTTCCGGCGTACCCATACCGACGAGCTGGACGCGGAGTTTTTCCGGGCGTTCGGGGATGCGCTCAAGCAGCGTTTCACGGGTTGGCACGCGTACCTGCTGAGCTCGGACCGCGGGCTGCCGGGGCAGTTGCGCTTGCGCGAGTCGGCCAAGACGCCGCTGTTCAACGGCGCGCTCGAATGCCGATTGTTCAAGTTCGATCTGGTCGCGGGCAGCGTCAAGCAGCGTGCCGGCGCACCGGAATCGAAGGATTCGGCCGAGTGATGTTTGAGTAGGGGTTGGCGAGCAACCCCTGTGGTAGCCCCCCATTCATCGCCGACCATGGCGCGCAAAACCACTTCGAGGCAGACCTCGCCCAGCTATTTCGCCGGGTGTTGTTCAACAGGCTAGTCGGCAACCGCGACGACCGTCTGCGCAATCACGGGTTCATTCGAGAGCCTTCGGGCTGGCGCCTATCCCCGGCGTTCGACGTCAATCCGAACACGGCCAAGCAAACCCATGCGCTGGCCATCGATAGCCACGACGCGGAACCCGACGTGGACGTCGCGATGGCTCAAGCGGAGCTCTATCGCGTGAGCCGGCACGAGGCAAAGCATGTGCTGGCCGAGGCGACCGCGGCCATTGCGGGTGGGCGTGACGAAGCAGCCAGATTGAAACTGCCGTCGGCGGAAATACAGCGAATGGAGACCATCATCCAGGCGTGAGGCGGCGGTCGACGTTCGCTAGGCAGCGCGGAGAGAAGCGGCTTCGGCACGCCGAAGCCGCTAGCTTATACAGGCATCAATCGAGCGATTTAGTCATCTCCTCGATGACCTTCTTCGCATCGCCGAACACCATCATGGTCTTGTCGAGATAGAACAGGTCGTTGTCGAGCCCCGCGTACCCCGAAGCCATCGAGCGCTTGTTGACGATAATGGTGCGCGCCTTGAACGCCTCGATGATCGGCATGCCCGCGATCGGCGAAGCCGGATCGTTCTTCGCGGCCGGATTCACCACGTCGTTCGCGCCGAGCACGAGCACCACATCCACCTGCCCCAGTTCGCCGTTGATATCGTCCATCTCGTAGACGATGTCGTACGGCACCTCGGCTTCGGCCAGCAGCACGTTCATGTGCCCCGGCATGCGCCCCGCCACCGGGTGAATCGCATACCGCACGTCGATGCCCTTGCTCAGGAGCTTGTCGGTCAGTTCCTTCAACGCATGCTGCGCGCGCGCCACGGCCAGGCCATACCCCGGCACGATCACGACCGACTCGGCGTTCGACAGCATGAACGCCGCATCCTCCGGCGACCCCGACTTGACCGGCCGCTGTTCCTGCGCGCCACCGGCCGCCGCCGCGCCGGCCGTCGCGCCGAAGCCGCCCAGAATCACGTTGAAGAACGAGCGGTTCATCGCATGGCACATGATGTACGACAGAATCGCACCCGACGAACCGACCAGCGACCCGGCGATGATCAGCATCGCATTGTTCAGCGAGAAGCCGATGCCGGCCGCCGCCCATCCCGAATACGAGTTCAGCATCGACACGACCACGGGCATGTCCGCGCCGCCGATCGGGATGATGATGAGCACGCCGAGCACGAACGCGATCGCCGTCATGATGATGAACGGCACCCACGACTGCGTGACGAAGAACGCGACGCCGAACGCGATCATGGCGAGCGCGAGCGCCAGATTGAGCCAGTGCTGCCCCGGATAGACGACGGGCGCGCCCTGGAACAGCCGGAACTTGTACTTGCCCGAGAGCTTGCCGAACGCAATGATCGAACCCGAGAACGTGATCGCGCCGACGAACGTGCCGACGAACAGTTCGATGCGGTTGCCGAACGGCAGGAAACCGAGCGGCTGCCCCGGCTCGACGAGCCCGAACGCCTGCGGCTCCGACACCACGGCATAAGCGATGCAGACCGCGGCCAGACCGATCAGCGAATGCATCGCCGCGACGAGTTCCGGCATCTTCGTCATCTCGACGCGCGCGGCCACGAACGCGCCCACGCCGCCGCCGATCACGAGCGCAAGCAGGATCAGCCCGAGTCCGAGCGGCAGGTTCGCGCCGAGCGAGCCGGCCAGCTTGGCGATCAGCGCCACGGTCGTCAGTGCCGCGATCGCCATGCCGGTCATGCCGAACGCGTTGCCGCGCCGTGCCGTCTTGGCGCTCGACAGGCCCTTGAGCGCCTGGATGAAGCACACCGACGCGACCAGATACAGCAGCGTCACGACATTCATGCTGATGAAGTTCAGGCTCATTACGCAGCCTCCTGCTTCGCGGCCTTGGGTTCCTTCTTGCGGAACATCTCGAGCATGCGCCTGGTCACGAGGAAGCCGCCGAACACGTTGACGGCGGCCAACGCCACGGCCGCCGTGCCGAACACCTTGCCCGTGACGCCCACGGTGAGCGCCGCGGCCAGCATCGCGCCGACGATCACGATCGCCGAGATCGCGTTGGTCACGGCCATCAGCGGCGTGTGCAGCGCGGGCGTGACGTTCCAGACCACGTGATAGCCG
>CAUPOD010000178.1:0-5894 GCA_963512745.1 uncultured Burkholderia sp.
TCGCTGCTCGCAGTGCTCGGCAGCCCCGCCGCGCGCGCGTACGGACTCGATCTGTCGCGGCGCGTCGTCGTTGCGGTCGCCGCCGCGCCGCTACTCGGGCAGTTGCTCGGCGTGCTGATGGCGCACGGCTATCACGAGCGCGCGTTCGAGGCCGCGCTCGACCGGGCGCAGACCTTCATCGACGCGCACAAGGACAACATCCGCCGCCGCGTCTCGGAGAGCAGTTCGAGCTGGATGCCGGGCTGGGTCGACAGCAAGGTCACCGATGCATTCCTGGCCGAGCTGCAGAAGACCATCGACGATGCGCGAGCCTCGCCCGAGCATGCATGGCGTCAACAATAGCGCGCCATGCTCGACGAGCTCGCGCTGCGGCTTGCCGACGATCCCGGACTATACGAGCAGGGCGAGCGCATCAAAGCGGAGATGCTCGACAGCGCCGCGCTCGAACGCTACTTCGACTGGCTCGCCGGCGAAGCCACGGAGAAGCTGCGCGACGATCTCGCGGCGCGCGACGGCGTGTTCGAGCACGCGCTCGCGCAAGGACTGGCCGCCGCCGCGGCTTGGCTCGACGACAACCGCGAGGTGCGCGCACTCGTGAACCGCTGGGCGCGCAAGCTCGTGTTGACCGCGATCGTGCCGAACCGGCAGGAGATCGGCGCGTTCATCTCGGGCGTGGTCGCGCGCTGGGATACGGCGACGCTGATCGACAAGCTCGAACTGCAAGTCGGCAAGGATCTGCAGTACATCCGCATCAACGGCACGCTGATCGGCGGCCTGGTGGGGCTCGTCATCTTCGTCGCGCAGCGCTGGGCGTTCAGCTGAACGCGTACGGTCCGCCGACTTCCAGCGCGCGGCGGTAAGCGGGCCGCGCGTGGATCGCCGCGACGTAACGCTCGATGGACGGGTAGTGCGCGTCTCCTTGCATTCGGCTGCGCGCCGTTTCGAGCGGAAAACTCATCATGATGTCGGCGCCCGTCAGTTCGTCGCCGCACATCCACGTCCGTTGCGCGAGCCATGCGTCGACATACGCGAGCTGCCGGCGCAGGCTCGGGTCGATGTAGCTGCGCTTGACCTGGCGCGAGATCCGTTTCGCGACCGGCACGACCAGCGGCTTCGCGAGCAGCGGCACGGGCGCATGCTCGATCACGTCGAACACGCGCGTCATGACCAGGTACGGCATGATCGAGCCCTCGGCGAAGTGCGTCCAGTAGAGGTAGTCGCGTGCGGCCGGCGTCGCGGGCGGCGGCCGCAACGCGGCGCCGGCCTTGTCGATCAGATATTCGACGATGGGCGCCGATTCCGCGATCACGACTTCGCCGTCCTGTACGACCGGGGATTTGCCGAGCGGATGGACCGCGAGCAATTCGGGCGGCGCGAGCTGCGTCTTCGGATCGCGCTTGTAGCGCACGACTTCGTACGGGAGTCCGAGTTCTTCGAGCAGCCAAAGGATGCGTTGCGAGCGCGAATGGTCGAGATGATGGACGGTGATCATGGCGGCTCCGCGAAGAACGGGCGGGTGGCGGGACGGGCGAGATCCGCGAGGAAAACAGCATAAAGCAGGATTCGGAAGGGCTCGAGACTTTACAAAAAATTATTCCATTCTCATAATTATGGGAATCGAATAATTTTGGATAATTGCCATGAGCACGCCATTCCGCCGTACCGGGCTCGCCGACGAAATGGTGCGCCAGATTCTGCGGCCGGGGCCGCTGGATCTGCCGATCCAGTCGGGCCTGTTCCTGTCCGGGCCGCGGCGCGTGGGCAAGACCACGTTTTTGAAGCTCGATCTGATTCCCGCGCTCGAAGCGCAGGGCGCGCTCGTGATCTACGTGGACCTGTGGAGTCAGCCGCAGGCCAATCCGGCCGATCTCGTCAATGCCGAAATCCGGCAGACCTTGCGCGAACTCTCGACCCCGCACTCGGCGCTGCTGGCGCGCTTCGCCGAGAAACTCAAGGCCGTGTCGCAGGCGGAGGTCGGGGCGGCCGGTTTCAAATTCGGCTTCAAGCTCGACCAGCTCGGCAAGCCCGACGGCGGGACGCTGGCGCAGGCCTTCACCGCGCTCGTCGATCAGGCGAAGACCGACGTGGTGCTGATCATCGACGAAGTGCAGCACACGCTGGGCAGCGAGCCCGGGCACGAGCTGCTGTATGCGCTGAAGGCCGCGCGCGACGCCGTGAATCAGCGGCCAGCGTCGCCTGGTCGGTTCTGCTTCGTGGGCACCGGTTCGCATCGCGCGCAGGTGCAGGAATTGGTGATGCGCGGCAATCAAGCGTTTCAGGGCGCGTTGTCGGTGCCGTTTCCGGTGCTCGACGAAGCGTACGTCGCGGCTGTGCTGGCTCAGGCGCAGACCGCGCTGGGCGCGAAACAGCCGTCGCTGCCGGCCGCCACGGCGGCTTTCAAGGCGCTCGGATCGCGGCCGGAGGAATTGTTGAAGGCGCTGTATGCGCTCGCGCGGTCCGCATCGGATGCGGCTCCCGACGTCTTGCTGCCGGCGATTACGGAGGCATTGCGGGTCAATGCGGGCGGTGTCGAACTCGCGCGCGTCGAATCGCTCGGCAGCCTGGCCGTGCAGGTGTTCGCGCGCATCTGCCAGGCCGGCGGCGCGGCCAGAGGGCTGTTCGCCGGGCAGGCGCTGGAAGATTATTCGCGGGCGCTGGGCAAGCCCGTGACGGCCAATGAAGTGCAATCCGCGCTCGGCGCATTGTCCGATGCGAATCTGGTCATGCGGCTCGAACACGGCCGCTACGAGGTGGCCGATCCGTTCGTGAAGGAGGCTTGGCAAGGACGGCAGGCGTTGGGCGACGTTACCACGGGTTAGGGCTGGCGCTGCATCGCGTGCGCGGTGTTCCCGGCTGCCGGGGACGACTTTGCTGCGGCACGGGGATTGCTCGCCGACAGCGGGCGCGGGTCGCGGGCGGCATGGGGCGGTTCGTGACGCATGCGCGATCAAGGGGAACGGCTATGCAGCGACGATATTCCGCAAGCTCCAGTCCGCTCGTCTCGGGTGACCCTGAGGCTCGGACTTTCTGGTGGCGCACCGGCGAGCGCGAGGTCCCGCATGACGATGATTCGGCGCCGGCAAGCGAAGGCTGGCCGGAGCGTGCCGCGTCGAATCCGGCGCACTGGGATGCCGGGGAGCGCGCTGCGCGCAGGGCAGACTCGCGCGGCAATTGGGGACCATCGATCGGCCTCACCGATCCGCGCCGAGCCGGCCACGAGATGCGGCGCGAGGCGCCCCCGCGGCGCCAAGGACCGAAAGGCTATGCGCGATCGGACGACCGCATTCGCGAGGATGTCTGCGAACGTCTCATCGATGCGCGGGGTCTCGACGTGAGCGATGTCGGCGTGCAGGTGCGCGACGGCCGCGTCGAACTGGAAGGGTCCGTGCCGGTTCGCTGGATGAAGCATGGCGTCGAGGACATTGCAGACAGCTGCGCAGGCGTGCGCGACGTCGAAAACCGTGTGCGTGTACGCCGGCCGGACGAGGGTGCCGGCGAGGATGGCGCGCAGCGCACGGCCGCATCGGCGTATATGGCGGACGATGAACCGGACCCGAGCGAGACCGGTCTGCAGCCGCGCCGCTGACGGACGTCGGGCACGCTCGTTTTTACAGCGGCTTGGTAAAAAAACGCGAATGGGCCCGTCAAGGCATGCGTTGCAGGATGCACCGCCGCGGCCGAGGCAGGTAGCGCCTTCTAAATAAATCAGCGTGCCCGACGCGGGTATCGCGCTCGAATTCCACGGTGCGCGGGCCTCGTGCATGATGCCGGGCCGTAACGGAAAATCTACAACGCAATGGAAAAAAGGACGTCCGCTCGACTGCAGCCGCCGTCCGACCGCGGCCGACATGCGGCACGCGGCTTGCGCCCGTCTTCCACGCCTGCCGGCCGTGCCGGCTATGACGAAAGGAGGTCCAGATGAGCATTCTTCCGTTGCATATCCCATCCGCGCGGCTGCGCCGCCTCTCCACCGGGCGCGTGGGTCTCGCGGCCGCTGCCGCAGCGGCCGCGCTGGCCGCGTTCTGCGTCTCGCCCGCCGCGACTGCGCAGGCGGAGGGCGAGAACAGCCGCGGCGTGGCGGCGGCGCAAGCGTTGCCGCAAACGCCGGGCGGCGCGCAGGTGCATGACGCGACCGTCACGACCAAGGTCAAGGTGGCGCTCGTCAGCACCAGCAATTTGTCGAGCGGAGACATCCATGTGAAGACGCAACACGGCAAGGTGACGCTTACGGGCAGCGTGCCGGACGAGGCGCAGCGCACGCAGGCGGTTAATGTCGTGAAGCAGGTTGACGGCGTGCAGGATGTGCGTAATCAGCTGACCATTCGCCCCGACTGAATCCGGCAAATGTAAAGGAGGGCAGCATGACGACGATAGTCGCAGGCCGCTTCACGACATTCGACGCGGCCGAAGGAAGCGCGCGCAAGCTGCATGAGCGTGCGTTCGGTCAGGACGACGTATCGATCTTCTTTTTGAATCCTGCTGGCCAGCACGCACGCTTTCCGCTCGGCGGCGATGGGTACGCCGATTCGGCGGCCCAGCCGGGCGGCCGCGGCGCCATGGCCGGCGCGGTGCACGGCATGCTGCTCGGTTTCGGCGTTGGCCTGATCGCCTATGCAGCCGGCTGGCGATTCTGGTACACGCCCTTGGCGCTCGCGTTGGCCGGCATGTATCTCGGCGTGTTGGCGGGCGCGCTCGCGCGCATGCGAGGGCGGCGGGACGAAGGCAAGGGCGCGCTGGCGAAGAGCGAAACCGGCGTGATTCTCGCCGCACGCGTGACGCCCGGCAACGCGGAAACCGCGGAAGACGTATTGCGCGTAACGGGTGCGGACGCGATCGAGCGCGTCGAGGGTCAGTGGCGCAACGGGCGATGGCAAGACTTCGACCCGGTGCGGCGTTCCGGCCACGGCGAAACTGGTTGATGCGCGTGCACGCCCCGTGTTCGGAGCCGTATGCGCGCAAGATCCGAATTGACATGCGTCCTGCGCGGGACGCCAGGAGGACTGCCATGAAACCGCTTTTGACCATTCGTATTTGCGTGGGCGCGCTCGCCGCGGCGTGCATGGTGAACGCCTGCATGCCTCGTCAGCCGTACGATTCGCGTCCCACGCCGCCGATGCCGCGCAGCGGCGACGCGACGCCGCCGGATACGACGGCGCCGGACGAGGCGATGCCTCGCGAGCAACGGCCCGCGACGACGCCCGGCTCGTCGAACGACGGACGCACGCCGCCGTCGATGCAGTACTGACGCGTGCTCTTCGGCGCACCGCTCCACGCTTGCCGCGCAGTTGTAAAAAAGTGCCGGCCGCTTGGGGATGCGTTCCTCTGGAGCAGGAGGTAACGTCATGACGTTTGTAATCGGATCGACTGGTATGGGGCGCCGCGCCCTGGTGTGTGCAGCCGCCGTTGCCTGGATCGCTGCGCCTATGGCGCATGCGCAAGGCTATTCGCATGCGGGCTCGACGCCGGCCGCCGGGAACGGCAGCGGTACGGCCGGAGGCAATGGCGGCACGGCAGGGGGCAATCCCGGCGTCGGCGGTAACGGTACGGCCGGGGCTCGCGGCGGCGACGGCAATGCCGGCGCGCGCGCGGGCACGCACGGCACCAGTTCGAGCGGTTATTACGCGCCGCCCGAAGACACGACCGGCGGCCGCTCGACCGACGGCGCCATGCGGGCCGGCGGCGAAGGCGAGGGCGATACGGGCAACGCCGGGGCTCAGGGCGCCCAAGGTTCGCAGGGATCCCAAGGCTATTGAGGGCATTCTGCCGCACGAGCCCGCATGCGCGGCTCGCTTTCCCACGGCGCGGGGGGGGGGGCCCCCCCCCCCCAAAAAAAAAGAGGTAAAAAATGAAAAACAACCAACCATAAAGTTAGAAACATTGCACAACGAACACCA
>CAUPOD010000179.1:0-5862 GCA_963512745.1 uncultured Burkholderia sp.
GCGCCGGCCATGACGAGCGCGCCGAGCACGCGGGCCACGAGGCCGGCGGCCAGCACGCCGCGGTCGGTTACGACGAGCGGCCGCGTGATACCCGCGCGCGCGCATTCCTCCGGCAGCGCGGCGAGCGCGTCGTCACCGAGATGGATATGGGTCAGATAGTAGATATATGCCATGCGTGATGTCTCCTTTGGCCGGTGGCGCATTCGCGGGACCTAGGCGGTCGCTGCGCACCCCGGGCGAAGATGCCGCAGACCGAGGCGAACCGGCCGCATAAGCAGAACACATCCGCCGGCGCATGCCAAGCCGGGCGAGCCCGGCGCCAACGCTGCGATCGGCATGCGCCACGACGCGACGGAGATCGCTCAGGCCGTCTCGAAAGCGCTGTACCACCGCACGGAGGCGCGGGTTGCACCCGAGCATCAAGCTTACGGTATAGATTACGTTTCAGCGAAGCAATCCTTACTAAATTAATACAAGCTCCCGGAGGCAAACGTTTACCGCCGCCACCCGCCGGAGGTTTGCGCGGAGCCGCTCCAGCGCTAGCTGACAAGGGTATTTCGAGGTCGCCGGCATGCCAAGGTGCAACCGTCCCGCACGCCGGGTTTCTTAGATTCGCTTAATAGTTGTAATGCATAGCACACGCAACTAATGGGCATGCGAAGCTCCAACTGCTGACGCATTTCGCGGCAGCTAACCAGGAGCTGATATGTACGATACCAACCAAGACGGTCAAGCCCCCACGCCCGCCAATTCGACGTTCGCGCAAGCGGCATCCGAGGCGCGCGATGCCGCCCCCATCGCCACCGTGCGCGAGGCGCGCCTGCCGTTCACGGTGCGCGTGGTCGCCGACGACGCCACGCTCTCGCGTGCGCTGCAGATGCGACAGGCGGCCTACCGCCGCCACGTGCCCGATTTCGCCCAGGCGATGGATCAGCCGGAAGCCTACGATCTGGAGCCGGGCGGCCTCGTGCTGCTCGCGGAATCGAAACTCGACCGCAGCCCGGTGGGCACGATGCGGATTCAGACCAACTGCTTCCGCCCGCTGGCGCTGGAACAATCGCTGGTGCTGCCGGACTGGCTGAGCGGGCGGCTGGCCGGGGCGACGCGGCTCGGCGTCGAAACCGGCGAAGCGGGACGCATGGTCAAGTTCGCGCTGTTCAAGGCGCTGTACCAGTACTGCATGCGCGAACGCATCGACTGGATGGCGATCGCGGCCCGCACGCCGCTCGACCGGCAATACGCTGCATTGATGTTCCGCGACGTGTACGGCGAAAAAGAATTTCTTCCGCTCGCGCACGCAGCTAACATCCCGCACCGTATCATGGCGTTTGAAGTTCTGACGGCCGAACGGCGCTGGCGCGACGCCCACCATTCGCTGTACGACTTCATGGTGACGACCAGCCACCCCGATATCGACCTGAGCGGCGCACCCGCGCTGAACTGGATGCGCGTCGCACCGCGCAGCGTGGAATCGGGCAGGCCGTTAGTCAACGACGCACCACACAAATTGGATGCTATATCCTGCTAGACCGATAACCTGAGGTACAGGTCCGGGCGCACCGCGCGGTATCGCGCCCGGCCACGCACGCCTGAAACAACCGCATCGACGATGGATAAGGTTGCCTAGGTCACGGCCTTGAGGCACCCTCTCGGAATTGCTGCGCGCGCCGTGCCGGTGCCGCTGCAGCGCCCTTTTCCGCAACTTGACGGACACATCGAATGAAATGGTTTGAAGGAGTGCGACATCGACGCACGAGCTGGCTTGGCTCCGCAATCGATACGTTCTCTTGGTCATTTTCCTATTACGCCGTGCCGATCGCCATCGCGGCGTTATCCGTATGGGTAATGTTCGGCTCGCTCGGCGCACCCGAGATCGAGACCGGCACGCCCCTCATGCTGCGCGTGCTGAGCGACCCGTCCGGCCGCCTCGACGTGGCCGGCGCCGCCGCCGCGATCGGCGCGCAGCCGCTGCGCAAAAGCTACGACACGCGTCTGAGCGAAGCGCCCATCTGGTTCGCGGCCGAGAATCCCGGCACGCCCGCAAACCCGAGCGCGGGTCTCGCGACCGTCCTGGCCACGCGCCACGTCTTGCAGATGAGCTGCTTCGACGCCGCGACGCTGACGCCGGTCGGCAGCATCGCACCCGACGGTCAGCCGTTCGGGCGCCTGCGCATGGCCGCGCGCGACGTCGCCGTGCTGCCCGGCGCGTCGGCCGAGACACTGTGCCGCGCCCGCTTCAGCGGCCCCGAGGTGCTGCGCGCCCAGTCGCTGCCGGTGCATGCGCTCGCACAGAACAACGACATCTTCTACCGCCGTTCGGGACTGCTCGAGGGCGGGCTGCTCACGCTCGCGGCGTTCGTGCTGCTGACCGCGCTCGTGAACCGCGATTGGGTGTACGTACTATTCGCGGCATGGCTGTTCGGCAACCTGCGGCTCGGCGCGATCTCGATGGGCTGGGACGACCTGTGGCTCGGCTATCCGATTCCGCTCGACTGGGTGTCGCTGATCCGCAAGGTCACGGTGCCCGTCTATTACATCCTGACGGGCACGCTGTTCACGACGCTGTTCAAGCACGACCTGCCGCGCATCGGCTACCAGCGTTGGCTGCAGCTGACGCTCGGGCTCGGCCCCGTGCTGCTGCTCGCATCGATCGTGCTGCCGGTGCCGCTCTATCTGCCCGTGATGTGGACCATCGCGAGCTTCGCGATCGCCGTCATCGTCTTCATGCTCGCGCGCCTATTGGCCATCACGACGTCGCGCACCGCGTTCTGGTACAGCGCCGCGCTCGGCGTCACGCTGCTGTCGAGCCTGTCCGAAGTCGCGTCGGTCGTGTTCAAGGCGCACGTGCTCACGTTCGCGCTCAACAGCGTGACCGCGGCGCTGATCTCGAGCTTGATGGCGGCCCTGGCATTCGCCGAGCAGATCCGCGCCGAGCGCACCGAACGGCTGCGCGCGCAGGCCGAACTGCGCCACGCGTACGAAGCCACGCCGATCGGCCTGTTCACGCTCGGCAGCGACGGCGGCTTCGTGCGCTGGAACCCCGCGTTCGCAAGCATGCTCGGCATGCGCGGAGCCGACGCCCGGCGCCATTGGGACGACTACTTCGACGCGGGCGGTTGGGCGCCGATCTATCGGCAAGCAATGGAGAAAGGCGCGGTCGAGATCGAACTCGCGCGCGACGTCTGCCCTGCCGGAGACGGCACGATGCCGGACGACGCGAGCCTCGCCGCGTACAAGGAGATCGTCGCGGCGCCGCGTTCGGGCGAAGACTTGCGGCGCCACTACCTCGTCAAGGCCGCCTACGCTGCGGGACAGCTCGAGGCGTCGGTACAGGACGTGACCGAGCGCCACCGCGCGTTGAGCACGCTGAGCTTCCTGGCCGACCACGATCCCCTGACGGGCGCGCTGAACCGGCGCGGCATCGACAAGCTCATCGACGGCACCTCGCATGCGCCGAACGGTTCGGCGCCGCTCATCATCGCCTACCTCGACCTCGATCGTTTCAAGCTGCTCAACGACCTGTTCGGCCATCAAGTCGGCGACCAGGTGCTGAAGCTCGTGTGCCTGCGCATCGAAGCCGGGCTGAATCCTGCCGATCAGGTGTGCCGTATCGGCGGGGACGAGTTCGTCATTTTGTTTCGTACGACAACGATTGCGCAGGCCGCCGAGACCGCCCAGGCGATCATCGACGCGATCGACCGCGAGCCGTATCAGTTCGGCCAGCGCGCGTTCCACGTGCGCGCCTCGATCGGCCTGATCGAAGCGCCGCCCGGCTTCCGCCCCGAAGAGGCGATCTCTGCGGCCGACAGCGCGTGCCGCGAAGCAAAGCGCAACGGCAACGGGCGCGTGGTGGTCTATGCGTGCGATGCGCCGCGCTTCGTCGAGCGTGCGCGCGAACTGAATCTGATCGAGCGCTTCAACCACGGGCTGCCGCCCGGCCTGTTCCTCGAGATGCAGCCGATCATGTCGCTGAAGGCGCCGTACGAGTCGCTCGATTTCGAGGTGCTGCTGCGCATGCGCGCGCCGGACGGTTCGGTGATTCCGCCGTTCAAGGTCATCACGGCGGCCGAGGCCAACGGCACCATCTCGGCGCTCGACATGTGGGTCATGGAGACCACGCTCGCATGGATCGACCGCCACCAGGCGAAGCTCTCGCGCACGCGCTTCATTTCGGTCAACGTGAGCGGCGCGTCGTTGAACGACGAGAGCTTCGTGGTTCAGCTCGGCGAATTGTTCCAGCGCTACCGGCACGTGGTGGCGATGCTGTGCGTCGAGATCACCGAGGGCGTGGCCCTGCACGACCTGAGCAACACGCGGCGCCTGATCGGCAATCTGCAGCGGCTCGGCGCGCGCGTCGCGATCGACGATTTCGGCGCGGGCTACACGTCGTTCCCGTATCTGCGCGACCTGCCTGCCGATGCGCTCAAGATCGACGGCGAATTCATCCGCAACCTGCACGAGTTCTCGGCCAACGCCGCGATCGTCGAGGCGATGATCGGCCTCGCGCGCAACCTCGGCATGCAGAGCATCGCCGAGTGGGTCGAGGATGCCTCGACGCTCGCGCTGCTGCTCGAAATGGGCGTCGATTTCGTGCAAGGCTTCGCGATCGCGCGCCCGCAAGCGCCCGAGGTGATTCTCGAAGCGACCTCGGCCGCGGACTTCATCCGCGACCCCGAGGTGCTCAAGGTCATCGGGCCGCCGAGCCTCGCGGAGGCCGGCGACGACTACCGCTCGCAATCGCTGCATTGAGCTGCGGCACATCTCCCATACCCGCTTTCCTCTGGAGACGATCATGCGCACGAGCGCCCGCAATCACTTTACCGGCCAAATCACCGAGGTCAAAACCGGTGCCGTCAACGATGAAGTCATTCTGCGCACGGCGGCCGGCATTGACATCGTCGCCGTCATTACGCGCGGCAGCGCCGAGTCGCTCGGCCTGGCCGCGGGCAAGCCGGCCTTCGCGCTCGTCAAGGCATCGTCGGTGATCGTGATGGTGGACGTGAAAGGCACACAGGTGTCGGCGCGCAACTGCCTCGCGGGCACGGTCGCCGCTGTGACTAAAGGCGCCGTCAATTCGGAAGTCGTCATCGACGTGGCGTCCGGCGCGCACGTCGCCGCGATCATCACGAACGAAAGCGTGGAACGGCTC
Source organism: uncultured Burkholderia sp. (assembly GCA_963512745.1). Classification (GTDB taxonomy): domain Bacteria; phylum Pseudomonadota; class Gammaproteobacteria; order Burkholderiales; family Burkholderiaceae; genus Burkholderia. The sequence continues at coordinate 5,150 of CAUPOD010000179.1, forward strand.
AAGCTCGCTGCGGGCAGCGCCGCATCGGCGGTGTTCAAGGCGTCGAGCGTGATCATCGGCGTCGACCGGTAACGCGCAGTTGCCGCGCATAAAATCGAGGCCGAAACAGGCGTTCCATTCTTCCGAAGATTTACCGGGCCATTCGCTCATTCCACTGACGATTGCCGCACCACCTCTCCGCATCGACCCGCATTTCTCCTGAGGATTTCGAAAGAATTTCGGTTTCGCCAGTGGCGTAAACCGCAATTGTCAGCGGAAAGTACAGCTTGTTCGGGCCGAACGAATTCGATATAATTTTGGGATTGCGTAGCAATCTTCCGCTATGCAACAGCTATGGATACCGTCGCCCTACCGGCGCGCCTATAGCGCCCGGCTCATCACGCCCACGAATCACGCGATTTTACTGACACCACCAAGGTCGGTTCGATAGCGTCGTAAACAGCCTTGGCCTCCCCTGCCCGGCTAGACGCGATTCCATCCTTTCCATGCTGCTGCCGGTCTGCACTTATGGTTCGTAGAGCCATAAGTTCCACATTCAATACTCCTAACAATTATTGACAAAAACTTGCCGCTCGCGCGCAAGTTCGATCCGTCCTTTCGGACGGTTGGATATTTGCGCGCCGGCAGGTTACGAGGACGTTTACGCAGTCATGTACAAGCTCTACCCCACCCAACCCCGCCCGCGGCCCTGGCTGCGCGCCCTGCTGTTTTGC
>CAUPOD010000180.1:0-5857 GCA_963512745.1 uncultured Burkholderia sp.
GCGCCTCCGTTCCCCCGGCTGCGCCGCCGCCGCGCCGCGCGCCGTCGCAGAGCGTGCGCGTGGCCGAGCAGCCCGCGTTCGTGCTGCACAGCTATCCGTACCGAGAAACGAGCCTCGTGATCGACGTGCTCACGCGCGATCACGGGCGGCTCGCGCTCGTCGCCAAGGGCGCCAAGCGCCCGCATTCCGCGCTGCGCGGCGTGCTCCAGACATTCCAGCCGCTGAGCCTGAACTGGTCCGGCAAATCCGAAGTGCGCACGCTGACGGGCGCCGAATGGGTCGGCGGCATGCCGCCGCTCGGCGGCGATGCGCTGCTGTGCGGCTTTTATGTCAACGAGCTGCTCGTCAAATTCTGCGCGCGCGAAGATCCGCACAGCGCGCTGTTTTCGCATTACCTGCTCACGCTCACGCGCCTCGCGCACGGCGAGCCGCCCGTGCAGGTGCTGCGCTCGTTCGAGCGCGTACTGCTGCGCGAAACGGGCTATGCGCTCGCGCTGAACCGCACCGCGTCGCGGCGCGCCGTCGAGCCCGGCTTGCTCTACGTGTTCGATCCCGAGCGCGGCGTGCGCGAGGCCGACGACGAGATGCCGTCGCACTGGCCCGTGATCGCCGGGCAGACGCTGCTCGATATGGAGTGCGATGATTACAGCCGTGCGCAGACCGTCGCGCAGAGCAAGACGCTGATGCGCTTCCTGCTCAACACCTACCTGGGAGGCGTGCCGCTCGCGACGCGCCAGATTCTGATCGACCTGCAAAACCTATGAGCTTCTTTCTGACTTCGCCGAATTCGATCGCGCTCGGCGTCAACATCGACCACGTCGCGACGCTGCGCAATGTGCGCGGCACCCAGTATCCCGATCCGATCCGCGCGGCGCTGACGGCCGAGGAGGCGGGCGCCGACGTGATCACGCTGCACCTGCGCGAAGACCGCCGCCATATCGTCGATGCCGACGTGCGCACGATGCGTCCGCTGTTGAAGACGCGCATGAACCTGGAGTGCGCGGTGACGCGCGAGATGCTCGACATCGCGTGCGAGGTGCAGCCGCAAGACGTGTGCCTCGTGCCGGAGAAGCGCTCGGAACTGACGACCGAGGGCGGCCTCGACGTCGCGGGCCATTTCGAGGCGGTGCGCGCGGCGTGCCGCCAACTGGCCGACGCGGGCGTGCGCGTGTCGCTGTTCATCGATCCCGACGCCGATCAGCTGCGCGCCGCGCAGGAGGCCGGCGCGCCCGTGGTCGAACTGCACACGGGCGCCTACGCCGATGCGCACGACGAACATCAGCAGCGCCGCGAGTACGACCGCATCGTCGCTGCCGTGCGCGCCGGCGTGGATCTCGGGCTGCACGTAAACGCGGGCCACGGCCTCAACTACACCAACGTGCAGCCGATCGCGGCGCTCGTCGATATCCATGAACTCAACATCGGTCACGCGATCGTCGCGCATGCGGTGTTCGTCGGCTGGGAGAACGCGGTGCGCGAGATGAAGGCGATCATGGTCGCCGCGCGCGTCGCCTCTCTGCACGGCGTACGCTGAGCGGCGCGCGCATGGCGATCTACGGCATCGGCACCGACATCGTTCAGGTGAGCCGCATCGCGGCCACGCTCGAACGCACGGGCGGACGCTTCGCCGAGAAAGTGCTCGGACCCGAGGAGTTGCGCGTGTTCGAGGCGCGCCGCGCGCGTTCCGAGGCGCGCGGCATCGCGTTTCTCGCGACGCGCTTCTCCGCGAAAGAGGCCTTCTCCAAGGCGATCGGCCTCGGCATGCGCTGGCCGATGACGTGGCGCGCGCTGCAGACGCTCAACGGTCCGAGCGGCGAGCCGTTCCTGCGCGCGTCCGGCGAACTTGCCCAATGGCTCGACGCACGCGGAATTACGGCGCGCGTCACGGTCAGCGACGAACGCGACTACGCCGTGTCTTTCGTTATCGCCGAGACGCGCGAGCCCGAAGCGCCGCGCGCCGGCTGATTTTCTTCAATGGATTGGACTCAATGAAATCGAACCCCGGCCCGGTCATGCTGGACCTCGAGGGCACCACGCTCACGTCCGACGACGTGCGCCGCCTCGCGCACCCGAACACGGGCGGCGTGATTCTGTTCACGCGCCACTTCGAGAGCCGCGCGCAGTTGCGCGCGCTGACCGACTCGATCCGCGCGGTGCGCCACGACATCCTGATCGCCGTCGATCACGAAGGCGGCCGCGTGCAGCGTTTCCGCACCGATGGCTTCACGGTGCTGCCGGCCATGCGCGGCCTCGGCGAACTGTGGGACAAGGATGTGTTGCACGCGCTCAAGGCCGCGACCGCCGTCGGCTACGTGCTGGCCGCCGAATTGCGCGCGTGCGGCGTCGACATGAGCTTCACGCCCGTGCTCGATCTCGATTACGGCCATTCGAAGGTCATCGGCGACCGCGCGTTCCATCGCGATCCGCGCGTCGTCACGCTGCTCGCGAAGAGCCTCAACCACGGTCTCGTGTTGGCGGGCATGGCGAACTGCGGCAAGCATTTTCCGGGGCACGGCTTCGCCGAGGCCGATTCGCACGTCGCGATGCCGACCGACGACCGGCCGCTCGCGCAGATCCTCGCCGAGGACGCCGCGCCGTACGATTGGCTCGGCATGGCGCTGTCGGCGGTGATTCCGGCGCACGTGATCTATACGCAGGTGGACGATCAGCCGGCGGGATTTTCGCGGTTCTGGCTGCAGGACGTGCTGCGCGGACAGCTCGGTTTCGCGGGGGCGATTTTCAGCGACGACTTGTCGATGGAAGCCGCGCGCACGCCAGGCGACGCGCAGGGCGGCGTCGGCCCGCTCACGCATGCGGCCGAGCGCGCGCTCGCGGCCGGCTGCGACATGGTGCTGATCTGCAATCAGCCCGCGGCGGCCGAGCAGGTGCTCGACGAATTGCGCGCGAAGCCCTCGCGCGCATCGCAGCAGCGCCTGAAGCGCATGCTGCCGCGCGGCAAGGCGCTGACTTGGGACAGGTTGATGCGGCAGCCCGAATACATGCGCGCGCGCGAACTGCTTCGGCAGACGTTCGCTTGAAGTAAGGGCGGCGGGCCGCGCCATGCCGGCGCGTGCCGCTGCTTCGGTTCTTCACGCATGGAAGGCGTGCAAGCGTTGCCGCTTGCACGCGCGTCATTCTTCCGTGCCGAATTCGACGCCTTCCTCGCGCATGCGCTGCAGCTTGTTGTACAGCGTCTTCGGACTGATGCCGAGCAGCGCGGCGGCGCGATGGCGCGTACCGCCCACCGCATCGAGCGTGGCGCGGATCAGCACGTCCTCGACATCGGCCAGCGGCGTCCCGACCTGCACCTCGATCAGGCCGCCTTGGAGCGCGCCCTTGCGTGCGTCGTTATTGCTCAGGTGCAGCGTGTCGAGCACGTGGCCCGCGCTCGCATAGGCCTGCGTCACGCGTTCCTGCAGTTCGGCCACGTTGCCGGGCCAGTGATAGGTCAGGCATTCGCGCACGAACGACGGCGCGATGCGCTTGTCGGCCGCGCCCGCGTCCTGCTCGGAGCAATTGAGTTCGTCCACGAGCGCTTCGGCGATCAGCACCATGTCGTCGTCGCGCTCGCGCAGCGGCGGCATCGCGATCGACGCGGCTTCGAGGCGCCGCGCCCATTCCTCGTGCAGCAGCCCGTTGGCGCGCGCGGCGCGCGGCGACATGCGCGACGAGATCACCACGCGCGCGTCGCTCGGAATCCATTCGGTGCTGCCCGTGCGCGTGAATTGGCGCGTGTCGATCGCGTTGAGCAGGCTTTCCTGCACGTCGAGCGGCAGCGCGGTGATCTCGTCGACGAACAAGATGCCGCCGTTCGCTTGCTCGAGCGCGCCCGGACGGCGCCGTTCGGCGCCCGCGAACAGGCCGCGTTCGCGGCCGAACAGCATGCTCGGCAATGCCGCGCCGCGCGTTTCGACATTGCGCGGCGATTTCGCGTTGGTTTCGCAGTCGAAATGAATGAACGGGCCGCCGCGCCGCCGCGACAGCTCGTGCAGCGCGCGCGCGGCCATCTGCTTGCCCGTGCCCGCTTCGCCCCAGAGCAGCACGGGCGTTTCGGTGTGGGCTTCGCGTTCGAGCGCATCGTAGACGCTTTGAATCGTCGCGCTGCGGCCGACCATCGGGCCGAAGCGGCCCAGGCGGCGCAGATGCGCGCGCAGCGCGCCGATTTCCTCGACCAGCGCCTCGGTGCGCGGAATGCGCGCCAGCAGCGCGCGCAGACGCGGGACGTTGACGGGCTTGATCAAATAGTCCCACACGCCGTGGCGCAGCCCTTCGATCGCGCTCTCGACGGTGGCATGCCCCGTCAGCACGATCATCGGCGGCGTGCCTTGCGGCAGCGGCGGCAGCGTCTGCAGCAGGTCGAGACCGCTGCCGTCGGGCAGGTGCAGATCGACCAGGATCACATCGGGCAGCGCGCGCAGCAGGTGCATGCGCGCCGCGGCCAGCGATCCGGCGGTATCGACCAGAAAGCCGTCGCCGCTCAGCAGGGCGCTCAGGGCGGATAGGTTGTCGGGATCGTCTTCGACGATCAGGGCTCGCGGGAGGGTGGGCACGGACGTCCTGAATAGAAAAGGGTTTGGAACGGGGCCAGACCGATTTTGAGATCAGACGATTGTATGCTGCCTTACGGCTGACCGCAGGGCCATTGACATGTAGATACAATAGTTACCGATGATACAAACCGCTTGCAACTCGGTATTACCGCATCGTACGCACAAAAAAAAGCCCGCTCCTTGCAGAGCGGGCTTTTTTGCGCAGTAACAGTTGCGGCGTTTAAGCGCGGCTACGGTATTCGTTGGTGCGCGTGTCGATTTCGATCTTGTCGCCGGTGTTGCAGAAGAGCGGCACTTGCAGCTCGTAGCCGGTCGAGATCTTGGCGTTCTTGAGCACCTTGCCCGACGACGTGTCGCCCTTGACGGCCGGTTCCGTGTAGGTGATCTCGCGCACCAGGACGGTCGGCAGATCGACCGAAATGGCCTTCTCGTTGTAGAACACGACTTCGCAGGCCATGCCGTCTTCGAGGTAGTTGAGCGCGTCGCCCATCATTTCGGCTTCGACTTCGTACTGGTTGTAGTCGGCGTCCATGAACACGTACATCGGATCCGCGAAGTACGAATACGTGACTTCCTTGCGGTCGAGCACGACGACGTCGAACTTGTCGTCGGCCTTGTAGACGGCTTCCTGGCCGGCGTTGGTCAAGAGGTTCTTGAGCTTCATCTTGACGACGGCCGAGTTGCGGCCCGACTTGTTGTATTCGGCCTTGGCGACGACCCAAGCGTCCGAGCCGATCATCACGACGTTGCCAACTCGGAGTTCCTGTGCGGTTTTCATGATCAAACTATCCTGTACAAATAAACGGAGGCGATGCGCAACGGCAGACGATTGAAATAGGCGCGGCCGTTGGATAACCGCTTATTTTAACTGGTTTTTTGCGAACCGGGCTAGATTTGCGGCGAGATCGCCGAGACAGGCCAGATTGTCCGCCCAGCCGGCCGCGTGCGCGGCGAGTGCGGGCAGGTGCGCGCGGTAAGCGCGCCAATCCGGCGCGCCCTGGCCGTTCCAGGCTTGCCAGAAGCGTGTGGCGGCCGTGCGCGCGGCGGGGTCGAGCCCCGCGAACAGGTGCGCCATCGCGGCGTCGAGCTTGAGCAGGTGGGCCGCTTGGTCCTGCTCGTAGATGTGCCAGACGAACGGACGGCGCGCCCACTGCGCACGCACGAACGAGTCCTCGCCGCGCACGAAATTGACGTCGCAGGCCCATAGCAGCGCATCGTATTCGGGCTGCGCCACGAAGTTCAGGCCGTACGCGCTGAGCTGGCCGCGCGCCGCATGCGCGCCCGCGCCGAACGCCGCGCGGCCGAAG
>CAUPOD010000181.1:0-5849 GCA_963512745.1 uncultured Burkholderia sp.
CGCCGAGATCGCCGCGCGCCTGCAGCGCGGCGAGCGGCTGGCCCCAGCCATGCGCGCCTCGGGCCGCTTTCCCGAGGCGATCGTCGAGCCGGTCGCCGTGGCCGAGGAGATCGGCGCGCTCGACACGATGCTGCTCGATCTCGCGGCACTCGGCGAGCAGCAGGTCGAGGCGCGTCTAGCCGCGCTGACGAACCTCGCCGAGCCGCTCTTGATCGCCGCGCTCGGTTCGCTGGTCGGCTCGCTCGTGCTCGCGCTGTACCTGCCGATAATCGAATTCGGCAACGTCGTGGTGTAGCATCACGCCCTAATCCCGTCATCCGTCACCGTTATGCTCGGCCCTTTATTCGACCCCGTGCCAGACGCCCTCACGTGGAACGCTTTCGCGGCGCTGCCGGTGGGCGTTCAATATGCGTTCGCGATCGTTTTGGGTCTCGTGATCGGCAGCTTCCTGAATGTCGTCGTTCACCGCTTGCCGCTAATGATGGAGCGCGCGTGGCGCGCCGAGCTCGAAGCCGAGGGCCACGACGGCGAAACACCCACCCCTCCCGCGCCGCGCTACGATTTGTGGGTGCCGCGCAGTGCGTGTCCGCATTGCAGCCATCCGCTGCGTCCGCGCGACAATATCCCGGTACTCGGCTATCTGCTGCTGCGCGGCCGCTGCCGCGATTGCGGCGCGCCGATCGGCTGGCGCTACCCCGTTGTCGAACTAGCCAGCGCCGTGCTCGCCGCACTCGTACTCGCGCACTTCGGGCCGAGCTTCGCCGCGCTTGCCGCGTTCGGACTCTGCGCGGCGCTGCTGACGCTGAGCGCGATCGACATCGATACGCGCCTGCTGCCCGATTCGATCACGCTGCCGCTCGCGTGGGCCGGCTTATTGCTCAACCTCGGCCACCTGTTCTGCAGTTTGGAGAGCGCAGTGATCGGCGCGGCGGCCGGCTATCTGTTCCTGTGGAGCGTGTACTGGCTGTTCAAATGGCTGCGCGGTATCGAGGGAATCGGCTATGGCGATCTCAAGCTGCTCGGCGCGCTCGGCGCATGGCTCGGCTGGGAAGCGCTGCCGCAACTGGTGCTGATCGCCGCGGCATCGGGTGCCGTGTGCGGACTGTACGCGGTGCTGCGCGGCCGCATGCGCTTCGCGGAGCCGCTGCCGTTCGGGCCGTTCCTCGCGGCCGGCGGCGCAATCACGCTGCTGTGCAGCACGCCGCTTTATTCGGTGATGGGAGGCTGAGCATGTTTTCGGTTGGGCTGACGGGAGGCATCGGCAGCGGCAAGACCACAGTGGCCGACATGCTCGGCAAACTGGGCGCGAGCATCGTCGATACCGATCTGATCGCGCACGGCATCACGGCGCCCGGCGGCGCCGCGATGGCTGCCATCGAACAACGCTTCGGACCCGAGTTTCTGGCGCCCGACGGGTCGCTCAACCGCGCGCCCATGCGTGCGCTCGTATTCGGCAACGAGGCGGCGCGGCGCAAGCTCGAAGCGATCACGCATCCGCTGATCCGCGCCGAAACCGAACGCGCGGCGCAAGCCGCTACCGGCCCCTACGTGGTATTCGTGGTGCCGCTGCTGGTCGAATCCGGCAGTTGGCGATCGCGCGTGTCGCGCGTGCTCGTGGTCGACTGCTCGGTCGAAACCCAGATCGCGCGCGTGATGCAGCGTAACGGCTTTACGCGCGCCGAGGTCGAGGCGATCATCGCGCGCCAGGCCACGCGCAAGGCGCGTCTGGCGGCCGCCGACGACGTCGTGCTCAACGAAAACCAGCCGCGCGCCGCGCTGAAAACCGAGGTCGCGGCGCTCCACGAACGCTATCTCGCCTATGCACGCGCGGCCGGCCCGTGAACGCCGCGCGCGGCCCACGATCGGCTATGGAGCGCGTATGTGTGCCCCGCAGCGGCCGGCACGGAACGAAGCCTTGAAATTAGCGCATTGCTAGGGTAAGCCTCGCGCATTAGAATGTGCTCCAATCCATCTCACCTCTCTCACGACAGAGGCTAGCGCGCTTGATCCTCTACGAGTATCCGTTCAACGAACGCATCCGCACCCTGCTGCGCATCGAAGACCTGTTCGAGCGCTTTGCGTTCTTCCTCGCGCAGGAGGATGCGAGAGAACATCATGTCGCGCTGACCACGCTGTTCGAAATCGCCGAAGTCACGGGCCGCGCCGATCTGAAATCGGATCTGATGAAGGAACTCGAACGCCAGCGCCAGACGCTCACGCCGTTTCGCGGCAACCCCGGCATCGAGCAGGACGCGCTCGAAGCCGTGCTCGGCGAAATCGAAACCACGCTCGCCAACCTCACGCAGATGCAGGGCAAGACCGGCCAGCATCTGATCGACAACGAGTGGCTCACGAGCATCCGCAGCCGCGCCGTGATTCCGGGCGGCACGTGCAAGTTCGATCTGCCGTCGTATTACGCATGGCAGCAATGGCCGGCCGAACAGCGCCGCCAGGACATCATGAAATGGGTGATGCCGCTCCTGCCGCTGCGCGACGCCACCACGATCGTGCTGCGCCTCGCGCGCGAATCGGGTCAGGCGGCCAAGGTGATGGCCGTGCAGGGCAGCTATCAGCAGATGCTGTCGGGCCGCACCTACCAGTTGATGCAGGTGCGCGTTGCGCCCGAGCTGCACGTGATTCCCGAGGCCAGCGCGAACAAATACATGTTGTGGGTACGTTTTACGATGCAGGACGGCGACGTGCGTCCGCGCGCCGTGGACGTCGACGTGCCGTTCCAGCTCACGCTCTGCAATCTTTAACTCGCTTCACGCGTTACGCCTCATGACTACCGTCGTCAAATGCCCCGCTTGCGGGAAATCCGTGCCTTGGACGCCGGAAAGCCGCTACCGCCCGTTCTGTTCCGAGCGCTGCAAACAGATGGATCTCGGCGCCTGGGCCGCCGAACGCTACCGGATCGGCGGCGAGCAGAACGACAGCCTCGAACCGGGCGGCACGCCCGACACCGATTCCGGCGAACTGCACTGAGCCGCGGGCTCAATCGAAACGAATCGAAGTGAATCGAAGCGAGGCCGGGGCCGCGCGCCCCTTGCCTCGTACTGCGTTCACGCGGCTTCGCGCGCGAGCAGATCCAGCACCGGCAACGCGGCCGGCAGCAGCGGCTCCACCTCGACCGGCAGACGCTGCCAGGCCAGCGCCTGACCCTCGCGCCCGCGCGGCTCGCCGTTCCACCCCGTCACCTTGCAGAAGAACAGCCGCACATAGGCGTGCGGATAGTCGTGTTCGAGCGTGTGCCAGCGCAAGCACGCGGTCACGTCGATCCCGAGCTCTTCGTGCAATTCGCGCGCGAGCGCGGCCTCGACGCTCTCGCCGGCTTCGAGCTTGCCGCCCGGAAACTCCCAATAGCCGCCGTACGGCTTGCCGTCGGGCCGCTGCGCGAGCAGATACCGGCCGTCTGGCGCGACCAGCACGCCGACCGCTACCTCCGTCACCTTGCGGCCGTCCGGCGCGCGCTCGTGTTCGCGTTCGTGTGGGATGCGTTCGCTCATGCCGCGGCTCCCTTGCGTCCGGCCCAATCGCGCGCGAACTGCCACGCCACGCGTCCCGAGCGCGAACCGCGTTCGAGCGCCCAGATCAGCGCGTCGCCGCGTGCCGCCTCGGCCTCAGCCGCATCGCAGCCGAAATGTTCGAGCCAGTGTGCGACGATCGCGAGGTAATCGTCCTGCTTGAACGGATAGAAGCTGACCCACAGGCCGAAGCGCTCCGACAGCGAGATCTTTTCCTCGACCACTTCGCCCGGATGAATCTCGCCGTCGGGCAGGTGCTTGTAGGTCTCGTTGTCGCTCATGTACTCGGGCAGCAGATGGCGGCGGTTCGAGGTCGCGTAGATCAGCACGTTGTCGGACTGCGCGGCCACCGAGCCGTCGAGCGCGACCTTGAGCGCCTTGTAGCCCGATTCGCCCTCTTCGAACGAAAGGTCGTCGCAAAACACGATGAAGCGCTCGGGGCGCGCCGCGATCAGATCGACGATGTCGCCGAGCGCGTGCAGATCTTCCTTGTCGACTTCGATCAAGCGCAGCCCGTCCTGCGCGAACGCATTCAGGCACGCCTTGATCAGCGACGACTTGCCCGTGCCGCGCGCGCCCGTCAACAGCACGTTGTTGGCAGGCTTGCCCTGCACGAACTGGCGCGTATTCTGCTCGATCAGCGCCTTCTGGCGGTCGATGTTGCACAAATCGCCGAGCGTGATCGTCGAGGCGCCGCGCACGGCCTGCAGATAGCCGCGCCCTTGGCGCGTGCGCCAGCGGAACGCATGCGCACTCCAGTCGATCGCGTCCGCGGCGGGCGGCAGCAGCGATTCGAGCCGCGCCAGCAGACCTTCCGCGCGCGTCAGGAAATGGTCGAGCTTATCCATGTCAGGAACGGTAATCGGCGTTGATGCTCACGTATTCGTGCGAGAAATCGCAGGTCCAGACCGTGGCTGCGGCCTCGCCACGCCCAAGCACCACGCGGATCGTGATCTCGCTTTGCTTCATCACGCGCTGGCCGTCTTCTTCGCGGTACGCGGGGTTGCGGCCGCCGGCCTTGGCGACGAGCACGTCGTCGAGGTAGAGATCGATCTTCTCGACGTCGAGGTCATCGACGCCCGCATAGCCGATCGCGGCCAGAATGCGGCCCAAGTTGGGGTCCGACGCGTAGAACGCGGTCTTGACGAGCGGCGAATGGCCGATCGCATACGCGATCTTGCGGCACTCGGCGACGTCGCGACCGCCTTCGACCTGCACCGCGATGAACTTGGTCGCGCCCTCGCCGTCGCGCACGATCAGTTGCGCAAGCGTCTGCGCGAGCGCCGTCACGGCATCGCGCAGCGCCGCGTAGGCAGGCGTGTCGGCCGAGGTGATGGCGGGCAGGCTCGACTTGCCTGACGCGATCACGATGAACGAGTCGTTGGTCGAGGTATCGCCGTCGATCGTGATGGCGTTGAACGAGCGGTCGGCCGCTTCCTTGACGAGCTTGTCGAGCACGGGCTGCGCGACGTTCGCGTCGCAGGCCAGGAAGCCGAGCATCGTCGCCATGTTCGGCTTGATCATGCCCGCGCCCTTGCTGATGCCCGTCAGCGTCACGGTATGGCCGTCGATGACGACCTGCTGCGACGCGGCCTTGGGCAGCGTGTCCGTGGTCATGATCGCCTGCGCGGCCTCGTACCAGTGGTTCGGCGCACGATTCGCGAGCGCGGCGGGCAGCGCGGCGATCAGGCGGTCGACGGGCAGCGGCTCGAGAATCACGCCGGTCGAGAACGGCAGCACCTGCTCCGCCGCGAGACCGGCCAGATCCGCGAGCGCGGCGCAGGTTTCCTGCGCCGCGACGAGGCCAGGCTCGCCCGTGCCCGCGTTCGCATTACCCGTGTTGACGACGAGCGCGCGGATCCCCGGCGCGCCGTCGCGCACTTGCGCGAGATGGCCGCGGCACACCGTGACGGGCGCCGCGCAAAAACGGTTCAGCGTGAACACGCCCGACACCGTGGCGCCCTCTTCGAGCGAGATCACGAGCACGTCCTTACGGTTCGGCTTGCGGATATGGGCTTCGGCCCAGCCGAGCGTCACGCCCGCGACGGGGTGCAGTTGGGTGGGGTCGATCGTCGGAAAATTGACTGCCATCTTGGGTTCCTGCCGAAGAAAAGCGCCGGCTGCGCGGCGCCGAAAAAGAGGGGATGCTGCGTGACGCGCAACGGCCGATCATACTGCACAAAACATGACGCACAAGCGAAAGCGGGGCGGGGTTGGGGGGGGGCCCCCGTGGGGGGCGGCCCCCCCCCGGGGGGCTCACAACACCCTAAAACCACCATGGCGGGGGGCTGGTTGTTTTTTTTTTCCCTGGCGCCCCGGCCCCCG
>CAUPOD010000182.1:0-5839 GCA_963512745.1 uncultured Burkholderia sp.
CCGCAAGGGCAGGCGAGCGGGCGATCGGCGGCCGGCATGACCGTTCAGCGTCCGGCCGCGCCGTGGCGCGAGCGGGCGCGCGGCTCAGCACGCATCGTGCTTGCCGCCCTTGATTTGCTCGGCGATCGAAGTCATCACGTCTTGGAGCGCGGCGTCCTCGTCGGCGATCACGTCGGCGTCGTCGAGCGTCTTGTTGCGTGCCGACAGCGACGCCACGCAGCGCCGGTAGGTCGGGTCGAGCATCTCGGTGCTCGACACCGTCATGTCGAGGTTGCGCATGCGGCCGTCGTGCACGCCGTAGACGAGCCCGTGCACGGTGACCGACTGGCCGCGCGCCCAGGCGTCGCAGAGGATGGTCGTGCGGCACACGTTGACGACCTGCTCGATAACGTTCAGTTCGACCATGCGGCGCAGGCGCGCTTCGCCGAGCGGCCATTCGTCGAGCAGTTCGCTGTGCTTCGCGCGCACGTCCTGCACGTGCTGCAGCCAGTTGTCGGCGAGGCCGACGCGGCGGCCCAGCAGCGCCGCGTTGACGCCCGAGCAGCCGTAGTGGCCGACCACCATGATGTGCTTGACCTTGAGCAGATCGACGGCGAACTGGACGACCGACAGGCAGTTCAGGTCGCTGTGCACGACCACGTTGGCGATATTGCGATGCACGAACACTTCGCCGGGCGGCAGCCCGATGATCTGGTTGGCCGGCACGCGCGAATCGGAGCAGCCGATCCACATGTATTCGGGCGCCTGCTGATCGGCGAGGCGCGAGAAATATTGCGGGTCGTCGGCGAGATTGCGCTGGACCCACTGCTGATTGTTCTCGAACAGGTGGGCGAGCGGGTGGGCGGTAATCTGTTTATTGTCCATGGGGACGGCATCCTATCAGAGGAAAGCGTTCGCGCAGGCATTCAGGCCGCGCGTTCGGTCCGGGTATCAGTCGCGGCGTCCGGCGCGGCACGTTCGGGCGCGAAGCGCTCGGCGTAGCGCACGCGGAACCGCTGCCCCGTGTCGTAGGCGAAGAAGTCTGCCAGATTACCCTCCAGTACGCGATCTTTACTGTCTTGCCAGAGCTTCGGATCGAAGAAGTCCGCATGATGCTCGAGAAAATATTTGCGTACGCGCGGGTCGCCTAGCAGGAACGGCCCGTACGTCTCGGGAAAGATGTCGTGCGGCCCGACCGTGTACCACGGTTCGTCAGACAATTCGTCGGCGTCGTCGCGCGGCTCGGGCACGCGCCGCACGTTGCAATCGGTCAGGTATTCGATCTCGTCGTAATCGTAGAACACCACGCGGCCATGGCGCGTCACGCCAAAATTCTTGTAGAGCATGTCGCCCGGGAAGATGTTCGCCTGCAGCAGTTCCTTGATCGCGCTGCCGTATTCCTTGATGCCGTGTTCGATCTCGCGCTCGCCGCCCTCGTGCAGGTACAGATTGAGCGGCGTCATGCGGCGCTCGATGTACATGTGTTTGATCACGAGTTTGTCGCCGTCGTATTCGAGCAGCGACGGCACTTCCTTCTGCAGTTCCTTGAGCAGTGCATGATCGAGGCGCGCGATCGGCAGCGCGACGCTCGAATATTCGAGCGTGTCGGCCATGCGCCCGACGCGATCGTGCCGCTTCACGAGCTGGTATTTCTCCATGATCTTCGCGCGCGTGGTGTCCTTGGGCGCGGGAAAGTTGTCGCGGATCAGCTTGAACACGTACGGAAACGACGGCAGCGTGAACACGAGCATGACCATGCCGCGAATCCCGGGCGCGACGATGAAGCGGTCGCTCGAATGCGAGAGGTGATGCAGCAGCCCGCGGTAGAACAGGTTCTTGCCTTGCTTCTGCAGCCCGACCGACGTGTAGATCTCGGCTTTCGGCTTGCCCGGCATGATCGAGCTCAAGAACTCGACGTAGGCCGACGGCACGCTCATGTCGACGAGAAAGTACGAGTGCGAGAAGCTGAAGACGATTTCGAGCTGCGCGCGACGCAGCAGCACCGTGTCGAGCGCGAGCCGGCCCGCTTCCGTATGGCGGATCGGCACCGCGAACGGCTGCACGCGCTCGCCGTTGATGAAGCGCCCGACGATGTAGGCCGTCTTATTGCGGAAAAACAGCGACGACAGCGCATGGATCTGGAAATTCACGGCCTCGCTGAACGCGCCGAACTCCTCGCCGATCGCGTCCATCGCGCATGCGATGTCGCGCGCGAGATCCTCGAACGGCGCCTGCAGCTGGAAGTTCGTGACGATGCGTTCGAGCGCGGGCGCGAGGCCGCCGTCGCTGCTCGGGTAGTAGGCGCGATAGGTCGGCCTGGCCGCCGATTCGTCGTTCTCCAGGTACTCGGTCGAGATCGCCGGGCGCACGAAGATGAAGTCGTTGTTGAAATACGAGCGATGCAGGATCTTGCAGCAGACCGAATTGAAGAAGGTCTCGGCCAGCTCGGGCTGGCGGTGCCGCGTGAGCAGGCCGATGTAATGCAGTTTGATTTGCTGCCAGACTTCCTGCTCGATCGTTTCGGCTTCGTATTCGTCTTCGAGCAGCTCCACGCATTCGCGCACGCGGTCGTCGTACGACGCGATGCGGTCGCGCGCGAGCCGCTGCAGCTCGTGCCATTCGGCGCGCTCGAAGCGGATCTTCGCCTCGACCGCGGCCGCACGAAACACGCGGTAGTGCCGGTCGAAGTTCTCGAGGATGGTCTGCGCGACGTCGAAGCCGATCTGCGAGGACAACAGTTTGGGGAAGTGTTGCATGTTGCGCATGGGCCCGGGAGCGGTAGCTTGCCTATTTTAGCGCCGCGCGTAGAGCGCGCGTACCAATGCCGGGCCGCGCACGGGCGGCTGCGCGGGACTAGAATCCTGGGGTTGCCGCGCATGCGGCATTTTGCTCCCCACCTTCGCCGCCATGAACGACAACGAACGCCAGCTCGAGTATCCGTTTGCCGACACGCTGCCCGAGCCCGGCAGTTTCCTCGAAGTCGCGCCGGGCGTGCGCTGGCTGCGCATGCCGCTGCCGTTTTCGCTCGATCACATCAACCTGTGGCTGCTGCGCGACGAGATCGACGGGCAGGCCGGCTGGACCGTTGTCGATTGCGGGATCGCCACCGAGCAGATCAAGGGGCATTGGGAGCATCTGTTCGACCAGCATCTCGACGGCTTGCCCGTGCTGCGCGTGCTCGTCACGCATTGCCACCCCGACCATTTCGGGCTGGCCGGCTGGATTTGCGCGGGCGGCGCGCGCGCACGCTGGCAGGCGCGGCTGTGGATGACGCTCGGCGAATACATGTCCGGCTCGCTGCTCGCCGCGGGCAACGGCTCGAACGCGGGCGGCCCCGCGGCAGCCGATCACTTCGCGCGCCACGGCTTGCAGGACGAGGCCGCGCTCGACACGTTGCGCAGCCGGCGCAGCTATTTCACCGATCTCGTGCCGTCCGTGCCGGAGCGCTACCGGCGCCTGCGCGATGGCGACACGCTGCGCATCGGCGGCCGCACGTGGCGCGTGGTGACGGGGTTCGGCCATTCGCCCGAGCATTGCGCGCTGTATTGCGCCGAGGACCGGCTGCTGATCGCGGGCGACATGGTGTTGCCGCGCATTTCGACCAACGTGTCGGTGTTCGATCTGGAACCCGAGGGCGATCCGCTCGCGCTGTATCTCGCGTCGCTCGAACGTTATCTGGAGATGGCGCCCGAGGCGCTCGTGCTGCCGTCGCACGGCAAGCCGTTCCGCGGGCTGCATACGCGCGTCGCGCAGTTGCGCGCGCATCACGCGGAGCGTCTCGACGAGGTGCGCGCGGCGTGCGCGGAGCGCCCGATGAGCGCGGGCGACATCGTGCCGATCATGTTCCGCCGCAAGCTCGACATCCACCAGCTGACGTTTGCGTTCGGCGAGGCCATCGCGCACCTGCATCTGCTGTGGCTTTCGGGCGAATTGAAGCGCGAGCTCGGGGCGGACGGCGTGTTCCGATTCGCGCCGGCCGACTAGGCCCGGCATCCCGTCCGGCACGATAGGCGGCGCACGTGGCGCGTGGCCGCCGCGCCCCAATTCATTACTGCACCGACACCGCTCCGAAATCCTGGCGCCCAAACGGGCTTACGCGATAGCCGCTCACGTTCGCGCGCGTGAGCGCCGCGGCGGTCGGATACGCGAGCGGAATCCACAATGCCTGGTCGTGAATCAGTTGCTGCGCGTTCACGTACAGGTTCGTGCGCGTGCTCGGGGTCGAGCTGGCACGGCCGTCCGCGATCAGCCGGTCGAGGTGCGCGTCGCAATAGCGGGCGAAGTTGATGCCCGACTGCACGGCGGCGCAGCTGAACTGCGGCGTGAGGAAGTTGTCGGGGTCGCCGTCGTCGCCGGCCCAGCCCATGAACAGCAGATCGTGCTGCCCTTGCTTGGCCTCCTTGATCAGCTCGCCCCATTCGATCACGCGGATCGTCGCGCGCACGCCGATCTTGGCGAGGTCGGCCTGCAGCAGCTGCGCGCCCAGCTGCGGGTTCGGGTTCAGCGTGCTGCCGGTCGGGCGCGTCCAGATCGTCGTCGCGAAGCCGTCCGGGAAGCCTGCCGCGGCCAGCAGCTGCTTGGCCTTGGCCGGGTCGTGCGGATAGGGTGCGACGTTCTTAGCGTACGACCAGGTGTTGGGCGGATATGGGTTGACGGCGGCCGTCGCGGTGCCCGCGAACACGGCCTTCAGATATGCGTCGCGATCGAATGCGAGATTGAGCGCTGTGCGTACGCGCGGATTGTCGAGCGGTTTCTTCTGCGTATTGAGCGCGACGAACGCGGTCATGAAGGCCGGCGTCTGCACGACCTTGAGCGCGCGGTCCCCGCGCGCGGCCGCCAGGTCGTCGGGCTAGGGCGACATCGCGATCTGGCATTCGCCGGCCTTGATCTTTTGCGCGCGCACGGCGGGGTCCGGCGTGATCGCGTAGATCAGGCGGTCCACCTTCGGCTTCGGCCCCCAGTAATTCGGATTGACGTCGTAGCGGATCACCGCGTCGCGCGTGTAGCTCTTGAGCTGGAACGGTCCGGTGCCGACCGGCTTCAGGTTGAGGTCGGTCTGCTTGCCGGCCTTGAGCAGCTGATCCGCGTATTCGGCCGAATAGATCGACGCGAAGCCCATCGTCAGCGTCGGCACGAAGGTCGCGTCGGGCTTGTCGAGCACGAACCTGACGGTGTGATCGTCCACCTTCTGCACGGCCTTCACGCGCTTCGCGAGGCCCATCGACTGCGCATGCGGGAAGCCGCTCGCGCCCGCTACGCGATGCCACGGGTTGTTCGGATCGAGCATGCGCGAGAACGTGAAGATCACGTCGTCTGCGTCGAGCGCGCGCGTGGGCTTGAAGTAGTCGGTGGTTTGGAACGCCGCGTTCGGGCGCAGGTGGAACGTATAGGCGAGGCCGTCTGGGCTCACGTTCCAGCTGTCGGACAGCGCGGGCGCGACGCGTTTCGCGGCGCTGTCGTACGACACGAGCGTGTTGAAGATCACGTCGGCCGATGCGTTCGTGGTCACAAGCGAGTTGTACTGCACGACGTCGAAGCCGTCGGGACTCGCTTCGGTGCAGACGGTGAGGGGTTTGGCATTGGCGAGCACGGGCGCCGCCAGGGCGGGCGCGAGCAGCAGGGCGGCGGCGAGCAGCTTGAGACGGGACATGAGGCGGGATCTCCTGGGAGTGGACGCTGGGTGGGCTCGCTGGCGCGAGCCCTTTTGAGCGGGTTTAACCCCTTTGGCCCTTTATAACGCGTTTGGTCTTGGGGTGCCTTGGGCTTTTTTAAAACCGTTGGCTCTCTCAAGCTTGGGAGGTCAGGGTTGGGGGGGGGGGGGGGCGGGGGCGGCGGGGCCCGGGCCCCCCCCCCCCCCCCC
>CAUPOD010000183.1:0-5800 GCA_963512745.1 uncultured Burkholderia sp.
GCGCAGTTTCGCGATCTTGCGCTTGAGCAGATCGATCACGTAATCGACTTCGGCCTCGGTCGTGAAACGGCCGACCGTGAAGCGGATCGAGCTGTGCGCGAGTTCGTCGTTGCGGCCCAGCGCGCGCAGCACGTACGAAGGTTCGAGCGATGCCGAGGTGCAGGCCGAGCCCTACGACACGGCCACGTCCTTGATGGCCATGATCAGCGATTCGCCTTCGACGAAGTTGAAGCTGATGTTCAGGTTATGCGGGATGCGCTGCTCGAGGTCGCCGTTCACGTAGGTTTCCTCGATTTCCGACAGGCCCTTGAGCAAACGGTCGCGCAGCTTGCGGATGCGTTCGTTCTCGGCCGCCATTTCTTCGCGCGCGATGCGGAACGCCTCGCCCATGCCGACGATCTGGTGCGTCGGCAGCGTGCCCGAACGCATGCCGCGCTCGTGACCGCCGCCGTGCATCTGCGCCTCGAGGCCCACGCGCGGCTTGCGGCGCACGTACAGCGCGCCGATGCCCTTCGGGCCGTAGGTCTTGTGCGCCGAGAACGACATCAGATCGACCTTGAGCTTGGCCAGATCGATATCGACCTTGCCCGTGGCCTGCGCCGCGTCCGAATGGAAGATGATGCCCTTCTCGCGGCAGATCTCGCCGATTTCGGCGATCGGCTGGACCACGCCGATTTCGTTGTTCACGAACATCACGGACACGAGAATCGTGTCGGGACGAATCGCGGCCTTGAACGCCTCGAGATCGACCAGGCCGTCTTCCTTGACGTCGAGATACGTGACTTCGAAGCCTTCGCGCTCGAGTTCGCGGCACGTGTCGAGCACGGCCTTGTGCTCGGTCTTGACCGTGATCAGATGCTTGCCCTTGCCCTGGTAGAAATGCGCGGCACCCTTGATGGCGAGGTTGTCCGATTCGGTCGCGCCGGAGGTCCAGACGATTTCGCGCGGGTCGGCGTTGACGAGCGCCGCCACTTGTTCGCGCGCTTCTTCCACGGCCCGCTCCGCATCCCAGCCGTACGTATGGCTGCGCGACGCCGGGTTGCCGAACTGCTCGCGCAGATACGGCACCATCTTGTCGACCACGCGCGGATCGACCGGCGTGGTGGCGCTGTAATCCATGTAGATGGGCAGAGTGGGCGTATCGTGGTTCATCTGTTGCTCCGAAAAACGGGTTCAGTGCTCGGGACTGTTTTTGTTCGCGCGGCGCTAATAAACGAGCGCCGCTCTATGAATTTGCAATGTTGAAGACCGAATTCGGTCCCAGCGGTACCGCGCGCGCCGGTTCCGGATGCGCTTCGGCATGCTCGGCACGGCGGTCGCGCAACACGGCGGGCGCGCCCTCGCGCGCACGCTGCTGATCGACGAGATCCTGCAGCGTGACCGAATCGAGATACTCGACCATTTTCTGGTTCAGCGTGGACCACAGCTCGTGCGTCATGCAATGGCCGTCGGGCTGCTTGGTGCCCTCGCACGTGCCCTTGCCGCCGCATTGCGTGGCATCGAGCGGCTCGTCCACGGCGATGATGATGTCGGCCACCGTCACGTCGTGCGCGCGGCGCGCCAGATTATAGCCGCCGCCCGGGCCGCGCACCGACTCCACGATCTCGTGGCGGCGCAGCTTGCCGAACAGCTGTTCCAGATACGACAGCGAGATCTGCTGGCGGTGGCTGATGCCCGCGAGCGTCACCGGACCCTGCTCTTGACGCAGTGCCAGATCGATCATTGCCGTAACGGCGAAACGCCCTTTCGTGGTAAGTCTCATGGTGTGCCGGGGACCCCAATCCTGAGGATTTTGGTCAAGTATAACCCAATATCCGACTATTTAAGTCGAGTATCCCTGCCTCGACTAAGGACTTGCCCCTGGTCCATCAATCGTCGCGCTTGGACGCGCGGCGAGGGCCGCCCGCCGGGGCCGCCCGGCCGTTCCATCGCCGGTCAGCCGCGGCTGCGCAGATGGCCGATCAGCCCGCGGCAGGCAGCCTCGCACTGGTCGAGCACGCGCTCGAAGCCGTCCGCGCCGCCGAAATAGGGGTCGGCGACTTCCGTTACGTCAGACATATCCGCGAATTCGAGCAGCAAACGCACCTTGTGGCGATGCAGTGCGGGACAGCGCTTGCGCAGCTCGGCCAGATTCGCCGTATCCATCGCGAGCAGCAGATCGAAGCGCTCGAAATCGTCGACGCTGATTTGCCGCGCGCGCAACTGCGACAGATCGTAGCCGCGGCCGCGCGCTGCCTGCTGCGCGCGCACATCGGGCGGCTCGCCGATATGCCAATCGCCGGTGCCCGCCGAGTCGACCGCGATGTGCTCGGCCAGGCCCGCCGCCTGCACCTGGGCGCGCATGACGCCCTCGGCCGTCGGCGAGCGGCAGATATTGCCGAGACACACAAAACACACTGCTGCACGCTTCATTCAACTATCTCGTGGTTCATGCGCGAGCGTTGGACAGCAGGCACCGCACATGTGAAATTATAAGCAACTGCTTAAATCCCTGCCCGGAGCCCGGGCGCCGTCGAAGCGGCTTCAAGACGCATCCAGATGCGTTTTGGACGCCGCGTACAACTCTCGGAACGTACGGCCCGGCGGCGCGCGCATGTCGCGCGTATCGGTCCAGCCGGCCGCGAACGGCAAGCGATGCAACACGCGCGTGCGGCCGCCCGCTACTTCGAGCACGCGCACGGCGAGCTTGGTCGCCAGCGCATAGAGCCATGGCCGGCGCGCCGCGAAACCCCATGCGGCGAACGCCGCGCGCTCGCGCCACGGGCGCAAGCCGCGCGCCGTCTGCTGCTCGCGCAGCTTGCGCAACAAACTGGAGAGCGGAATCCCGGCCGGGCACACGCTGTCGCATTCGCCGCACAGCGTCGCGGCCTGCGGCAGATCGAGCGTGCGCTCCAACCCCATATAACTCGGCGTCAGCATGGCGCCCATCTGCCCCGGATAGACCCACCCATAGGCGTGGCCGCCCACCTTCTGATAGACGGGGCAATGGTTCATGCACGCGCCGCAGCGGATGCAGCGCAGCATCGCCTCGTAGTCGCCGCCGAGCAGGCCGCTGCGGCCGCCGTCCACGAGCACCACGTACATATGCTCGGGGCCGTCCCGGTCGCCGTCGCGGCGCGGGCCCGTCAGCAGCGACACGTAGTTCGAGATCTTCTGGCCGATCGCCGAGCGCGGCAGCAGGCGAATCGCCGTGGCGAAGTCCTCGAGCGTCGGCAGCACCTTTTCGATCCCCGTCACGGCCACGTGCACGCGCGGCAGCACCGTGCACATGCCCTCGTTGCCCTCGTTCGTGACGAGCGCCACGGAGCCCGTCTCGGCGATCACGAAGTTGCCGCCCGTCACGCCCATGTCGGCCGACAGGAAGTGCGGCCGCAGGATTTCGCGCGCCTCGTGCGCGAGATCGGGAATGTCGTCCTGGCGCGGCCGATGGTGCGTCTTCGCGAACAGGTCGGCGATCTCTTCCTTGTCCTTGTGCACGACGGGCGCGATGATGTGGCTCGGCGCCTCGTTGCCGTTGATCTGCAGGATGTACTCGCCGAGATCTGTCTCGATCGACTGCACGCCGATCGCGGCCAGCACGGCGTTGAGGCCCATCTCCTCGGTCACCATCGACTTGGTCTTGATGACCTTCTTGACCGCGTGCTTCTGCGCGATCTCGGCGACGAGGCGCGCCGCGTCCTGCGTGGTTTCGGCGTAGAGCACCGTGGTGCCGCGCCGCCCGGCTTCGCGCTCGAAGCGCTCGAGCCACACGTCGAGCGCTTCGAGCGTGTGCGTGCGGCAGTCCTTGAGCGCCTCGCGCGTCGCCGCGAAATCGATCTGCGCGACGGCCTCTGCGCGCGAAGACACGAACTTGCTCGACAGTTTCTTGAGGTTGGCCTGCAGACGCTCGTCCGCGAGCTTGTGCCCCGCGCGCGCCTTGAAATGCATCGACTGGACTTCCATGCGCCCTCCTTAGTCCGGCGCCTGACGACGTTCGGGCGGCAGATCGCCGGCCAGCACCTGCGCCAGATGCAGCACACGCGTGCGGTCGTCGCCCGTGCGCCGCAGGCGCCCCTCGATATTGAGCATGCAGCCGAGATCGCCGAGCACCACGGCCGGCGCGCCGCTCGCATGGATCTGCGCGCATTTCTCGTCGACGATGGCCGTCGAGATATCGCCGTACTTGAGCGCGAACGTGCCGCCGAAGCCGCAGCAGTGCTCGCAGCCGGCCATCTCGCGCACGGCCACGCCGCGCTGCGCGAGCAACTCGCGCGGCTGCGCCTTGACGCCGAGTTCGCGCAGGCCCGAGCACGAATCGTGATAGGTGACGGGGCCCGCGAATTCGCCCGGTTCGAGCTGCACACGGGCGACGTTGACGAGGAAATCGCTGAGTTCGTAGACGCGCGGCTGCAACCGCCGGTAGCGCCCCATCAATTCGGGATCGTCGGCGAACAGGTCGCCGTAATGGGCGCGGATCATGCCCGCGCACGAGCCCGACGGCGCCACCACGTAATCGAACCGCTCGAATTCGTCGAGCGTCTTGACCGCCAGGTCGCGCGCGAGGCGCCGCTCGCCGGAGTTGTAGGCAGGCTGCCCGCAGCACGTCTGCGCGGCGGGCACCTCGACCTCGCAGCCGGCCGCCTTGAGCAGCTTGAGCGCCGAAAAACCGATTTCGGGACGCATCAGATCGACGAGGCAGGTCACGAACAAGCCGACTTTCATACGAGCAGTCCCCAAAGGCGGAAAACCTCACATTATCCGCGCATTGACGTGGGGCTCCAACGTAGGGCGGATGCGGATCCGGGGGCGCCGCGGCGGCCGCGCGAATTGCAATTCCGCACACGCCATTCCGTTTTTTTCACGATACGATATACAATCGTCGGCAAGCATCGCGTTTCATACTCTTTTTGGGCTGGTACGGTACTTAGATGAGCACCACGAATTCGGACTCCAAGACGTCGATCCAAGTCATCGAGCGCATGATGCGGCTCCTGGACGCGCTCGCCGCGCACCGCGACCCCGTCAGCCTCAAGGAACTGGCGCAGAGCACCGAACTGCATCCGTCCACCGCGCACCGCATCCTCAACGACATGGTCACGTGCCGGCTCGTCGACCGCTCCGATCCGGGCACCTATCAGCTCGGCATGCGCCTGCTCGAACTCGGCAATCTCGTTAAGGCGCGCCTGTCCGTGCGCGACGCCGCGCTGCTGCCGATGCGCGAACTGCACCGGCAAACGGGCCAGACCGTCAACTTGTCGGTGCGGCAGGGCGACGAGATCGTCTATATCGAACGTGCGTATTCCGAACGCTCGGGCATGCAGGTCGTGCGCGCGATCGGCGGCCGCGCGCCGCTGCATCTGACCTCGACGGGCAAGCTGTTCCTGGCCGCCGACGAAACCGCGCGCGTGCGCGCGTACGCGACGCGCACGGGCCTGGCCGGGCACACGCAGAACAGCATCACCGATCTGACCAAGCTCGAGCGCGAACTGGCGCTGGTGCGCCAGCAGGCCTGCGCGCGCGACAACGAGGAACTCGAACTCGGCGTGCGCTGCATCGCGGCCGGCATCTACGACGACAGCGGCAAGCTCGTCGCGGGGCTGTCGCTGTCGGCGCCCGCGGACCGACTGCAGGAAGCGTGGCTGAGCCAGTTGAACCATACGGCGCATACGATCTCGGCATCGCTCGGCTATCGCCCCGAAAGCAATAACGGCACCGCTAACGGCAACTCGCATGCGCACGAGCCGGCGGCAGTCAAGGCGCTATAAGGGTAAGCGCCTCACGACGGCCATTCTCGACGCGGGAGTAGCCCTTGGGTAATTTG
>CAUPOD010000184.1:0-5792 GCA_963512745.1 uncultured Burkholderia sp.
ACGCGGCCGAGCTCGAACCTGCGGCCACGGCGGCTGCCGCGGCCGGAGCAGCGGCAGCCGGGGCCGCTACGGCCGGTGCGGCAGCGGCAGCGCCTGCCTTGGCTTCGGTATCGATGCGCGCGATGACTTCGTCGGCGACGACGGTGTCGCCGTCGTTACGCACGACTTCGACGAGTACGCCCGCCGACGGCGCCGGCACTTCGAGCACGACCTTGTCGGTCTCGAGTTCGATCAGGATTTCGTCTTGACCGACGGCTTCGCCGGCCTTCTTCTTCCACTGCAGCATGGTCGCTTCCGAAACCGATTCGGAAAGCTGGGGGACTTTGACTTCTACGATAGCCATGTGATTTTCCTGGGTGCTTTGATCTGGGTAAGAACGCACGAGGCGGACGGCGCGGCGGCGGGCCGGCATGCAACCCGCCCACCGCACGCGCCGCGCCTTCTTATCGGGCGAGCGAAGCGCTCTTCAAGCGGCCGAATGCCCCCTCGATGAGGGACTTCTGCTGCTCGTAGTGCTTGGCGTAGTAGCCGACCGCGGGCGATGCCGAGGCGGGGCGGCCGCTGTACGCGAGCTTCTGATCGTCCTTGAGCGCGTCCTTGAGGTGATGCTCGATGTAGAACCACGGGCCTTGATTCTGCGGCTCGTCCTGCACCCAGACCACTTCGGTCGCGTTCTCGTACTTCTTCATTTCGCCTTCGAACTGCTTGTGCGCGAACGGATACAGCTGTTCGACACGCAGGATCGCGACGTCGTTGGCCTTGGTTTCGCGGCGATGCGCGACGAGGTCGTAGTACACGCGGCCCGAACACACGAGCACGCGCTTGACCTTCTTCGCGTCGATCGCTTCGTCCACTTCGCCGAGCACCGGCTGGAACGAACCCTTGGCCAGCTCCGACAGCGTCGAGACGGCTTCCTTGTGGCGCAGCAGCGACTTCGGCGTAGCCACGACGAGCGGCTTGCGGAACAGGCGGATCATCTGACGGCGCAGCAGATGGAAGATCTGCGCCGGCGTGGTCGGCTGCACCACTTGCATGTTGTGATCCGCGCACATCTGCAGGAAACGCTCGATACGCGTCGACGAGTGCTCCGGACCCTGGCCTTCGTAGCCGTGCGGCAGCAGCATGGTCAGACCCGACGCGCGGCCCCACTTCACTTGGCCCGACGAGATGAACTGGTCGATCACGACCTGCGCACCGTTGACGAAGTCGCCGAACTGGCCTTCCCACAGCACGAGCGTGTTCGGCTCGGCCGTCGAATAGCCGTACTCGAAACCGAGCACCGCTTCTTCGGACAGCACCGAATCGATCACCGTGAAGCTGGCTTGACCTTCCGACACGTTCTGCAGCGGCACGTAGCTGCCGTCGTCCCAACGCTCGCGGTTCTGATCGTGCAGCACGGCGTGACGGTGGGTGAAGGTGCCGCGGCCCGAATCCTGGCCGGTCAGGCGCACCGGGTAGCCCGACGCGACGAGCGACGCGAACGCGAGGTGCTCGGCCATGCCCCAATCAACCGGGGTGTCGCCGCGCGCCATCGAACGGCGGTCGTTCAGCACGCGCTCGACGAGCGGGTGCACCTTGATGTTGTCCGGCACCGTGGTGATGCGCTCGGCAAGACGCTTGAGTTCCGCGAGCGGCACGGCGGTATCGGCCGCGTCGGTCCACTTGCGGTTCAGGAACGGCATCCAATCGACCGCGTACTTGCTCTTGTAGTTCGAGAGCACGGGGTCGCTCGTGCGCACGCCTTCGTCGAGCTGCTTGCGGTAAGCCTTGACGAATTCGTCGGCCTCGCCCGGCTGGATCACGCCCTGCTGCTGCAGCTTGTCGGCGTACAGCGCGCGCGTGCCCGGGTGCTGGGCGATCTTCTTGTACATCAGCGGCTGCGTGACGGCCGGGGTGTCCTGCTCGTTGTGGCCGAGCTTGCGGAAACACACGATGTCGACCACCACGTCCTTGTGGAACGTCATGCGGTAGTCGATCGCGAGATCGATCGCGAGCGCCACGGCTTCGGGATCGTCGCCGTTCACGTGCAGCACCGGCGCCTCGATCATCTTGACCACGTCCGTGCAGTACAGCGTCGAGCGCGCATCGCGCGGATCCGACGTCGTGAAGCCGATCTGGTTGTTGATGACGATGTGCAGCGTGCCGTGCGTGCCGTAACCGCGCGTTTGCGCGAGGTTCAGCGTTTCCATCACGACGCCCTGGCCCGCGAAGGCCGCGTCGCCGTGGATCTGCACCGGCAGCACCGAAACGCCCGTGTCGTCGCCGCGGCGGTCCATGCGCGCGCGCGCCGAACCCTCGACCACCGGGTTGACGATTTCGAGGTGCGACGGGTTGAACGCGAGCGACAGGTGCACGGGGCCGCCGGCCGTCGAGACATCCGACGAGAAGCCCTTGTGGTACTTGACGTCGCCGGCCGGCAGATCGTCGACGTGTTTGCCTTCGAATTCGGCGAACAGGTCCGACGGCATCTTGCCGAGCGTGTTGACGAGCACGTTCAGGCGGCCGCGGTGGGCCATGCCGATCACGATTTCCTGCACGCCGTGCTGGCCCGCGCGCTGCACCACTTCGTCCATCGCGACGATGAAGCTTTCGCCGCCCTCGAGCGAGAAACGCTTCTGGCCGACGTACTTGGTGTGCAGATAGCGTTCGAGACCCTCGGCAGCCGTCAGGCGCTCAAGGATTTCCTTCTTCTTCTCGGCCGTGAAATTCGGGGTCGCGCGGATCGACTCGAGTCGCTCTTCCCACCAGCGCTTCTGTTCGTTGTCGCTGATGTACATGTACTCGGCGCCGATCGTGCCGCAATACGTGTCGCGCAGCGCCTTGACGATCTCGCGCAGGGAAGCCTGGTCGAAACCGAAATAGAGGTTGCTGGCGCTGAAGGTCTGGTCGAGATCCGCTTCCGTGAAATCGTAGAACGCGGTTTCGAGTTCGGGGATCGCGGGGCGCTCGCGGCGCTTGAGCGGATCGAGGTTCGCCCATTGCGAACCGGCGAAGCGATAGGCGTTGATCAGCGACTGCACGTGCACCTGCTTGCGTGCGGTAGCGAGATTGGCGTTGCCTTCGCGCGGCACGAAGCCGTTCGATTTGGCGCGCTGAGCGAACGATTCGACGATCGGATGGTGCGCGATATCGCTCGCGCTCGTGCCGTCGGTTGCCGGGACGTTCTGCAGCGCGTCGAAATACTCGCGCCAGTTGTCGGGCACCGAAGCCGGGTTGTCGAGATATGCGTCGTACAGTTCTTCAACGTACGCAGCATTGCCGCCGAACAAATAGGAGTTCAGCTGAAACTGCTTCATTACGTCTGACATTTACGCTCACCTTTCTTCGAGTTTCTCGAAAGAAATAGCGGGTTACAAACCTTCCGCGACACGGCCTGACCGTTTGGCGGATTGCGAATCAAGTCTTGCTTGGAAGGACCAAAAACCTGAAATACCTAAAATCTTGCGAGGCGGAGAATAGCATAGCCGCCGCACCTGCGCACACAGTTATGTCGTTGAAAACACATTAGTTCGGTACGCGTAAAAACGTAAGGCGATTTTAATAATCGGCGCCTTTAAACCGGCGCTTCAATACGCAATCGGGCACCAATAAAAAAGCCGCCTCGAATCGATCGAGGCGGCTTTTCGGGGCCGCTTTACAACGGCTTATTCGGCTTCGCGGCTCGCGCGGCGGCGCTCGTGTTCCTTCAGGTGGCGCTTGCGCAGACGGATCGACTGCGGCGTCACTTCGACGAGTTCGTCGTCGTCGATGAACTCGACCGCGTATTCGAGCGACATCTGGACCGGCGGCACGAGACGCACGGCTTCGTCGGTACCCGACGCGCGCACGTTGGTCAGCTGCTTGCCCTTGATCGGGTTGACCACGAGGTCGTTGTCGCGGCTGTGGATGCCGATGATCATGCCCTCATACAGCGCGTCGCCCGGCTTCACGAACATGCGGCCGCGGTCTTGCAGCTTCCACAGCGCGTAGGCCACGGCAGCGCCATCGTCCTGCGAGATCAGCACGCCGTTGCGGCGCTCGCCGACCGCGCCGTCCTTGACCGGTGCGTACGAATCGAAGATGTGGCTCATCAAGCCCGTGCCGCGCGTAAGCGTCAGGAACTCGCTCTGGAAGCCGATCAGGCCACGCGCCGAGATCTTGTACTCGAGACGCGTGCGGCCGCGGCCGTCCGACGCCATGTCGAGCATTTCGCCCTTGCGGCGGCCGATTTCCTCCATCACGCCGCCTTGGTGTTCGTCTTCGACGTCCACCGTCAGCAGCTCGTACGGCTCGTGCTTGACGCCGTCGATCTCCTGGATCACCACGCGCGGACGCGACACGGCCAGCTCGTAGCCCTCGCGGCGCATGTTCTCGACGAGAATCGTCAGGTGCAGCTCGCCGCGGCCCGACACTTCGAACACGGTTTCGTCGCCGGTGTCCTTCACGCGCAGCGCGACGTTGTGGTTCAGTTCCTTCGTGAGACGGTCGCGGATCTGGCGGCTCGTCACGAACTTGCCTTCCTTGCCCGCGAGCGGCGACGAGTTGACGAGGAAGTTCATCGTCAGCGTCGGCTCGTCGACGGCGATCATCGGCAGCGCGTCAGGCGCTTCCGGCGCGCAGATCGTGGCGCCGATGCCGATGTCTTCGATACCGTTGATCAGCACGATGTCGCCGGCTTCCGCGCTGTCCACCTGGACGCGCTCGAGGCCCTTGAACACGAGCACCTGGTTGATCTTGCGGTTCATCACCTCGCCTTCCGGGCCGAAGCGCAGCGCCACCGACTGGCCCGGCTTGATGCGGCCGCGGCTGATGCGGCCGACGCCGATCCGGCCCACGTACGTCGAGTAGTCGAGCGAGACGATCTGCAACTGCAGCGGGCCTTCCGGATCGGCATCGCGCACGGGCACGTGCTCGAGGATCGCGTCGAACAGCGGACGCATGTCGCCTTCGCGCGCATCCGGGCTCAGGCTGGCATAGCCGTTCAGGCCCGACGCGTAGACGATCGGGAAATCGAGCTGTTCCTCGGTCGCGCCGAGCTTGTCGAACAGATCGAAGGTCTGGTTGATGGCCCAGTCGATACGGGCGCCCGGACGGTCGATCTTGTTAACGACGACGATCGGCTTCAGGCCGAGCGCGAGCGCCTTCTTGGTCACGAAGCGCGTTTGCGGCATCGGGCCTTCGACGGCGTCGACGAGCAGCAGCACGGAATCGACCATCGACAGCACGCGCTCGACCTCGCCGCCGAAGTCGGCGTGGCCCGGGGTGTCGACGATGTTGATGTGCGTGCCTTCGTATTCGACCGCACAGTTCTTCGCGAGAATCGTGATGCCGCGTTCTTTTTCGATGTCGTTCGAATCCATCACGCGCTCAGCGACCTGCTGGTTCTCGCGGAAGGTGCCGGACTGACGCAGCAGTTGGTCGACGAGCGTAGTTTTGCCGTGATCGACGTGGGCGATGATGGCGATATTGCGGATGGCGCGGGTCATGGCGATTTGGGGAGGTTATGCGGCGGGAAAGCCGAGAATTATAGCACGTCGGTATGTCCTCTACCTTGCATATCTATCGGGCCAGTGGTAGGCCGACGACAAAAGGCACGCCAAGCAGAAAATCTCCGCATGCTTTAGTATTTGCCGAGTCAACTACTTTCGCCTAAAATGCTGCCTAGTCAACTATTGCAAGCACAGCCATTTCCATGACGGCCCAGCCCCCCACCCCCCCAGCCAGGCTCCCGTACACCCCCGAACCCCACGACAACCTGGGCTACCTGCTCACGCCCGCCAAAACGCTCCTGACTAATATTGATACGCAACGTA
>CAUPOD010000185.1:0-5753 GCA_963512745.1 uncultured Burkholderia sp.
CTGCACAACAACCACCACACGTTCGCGACGTCGGCGAAGCTGTCGAACAAGTGGTACGAATTCGACATCGGCTGGATGTACATCCGCCTGATGTCGGCCGTCGGCCTGGCCAAGGTCAAGAAGGTCGCGCCCGCGCCGCGCCTCGCCGCGCGCAAGGCCGTGCTCGATCAGGAAACGCTGCAGGCCGTGCTCGCGAACCGCTACGAAGTGATGGCGCGTTTCGGCAAGGAAGTGAAGCGCGCGTACCGCGTCGAACTCGCCCGCGTGAAGGCGCTCGGCGGCGAGAAGTATCAGCTGCTGCACAGCGCGCGCAAGTGGTTCCACAAGGACGTGGCGGGCCTCGAGGAGCGTCAGAAGCGCCTGCTGCCCGAGATCTTCGCGAACAGCCAGAAGATGCAGGTCTATTACAACCTGCGTAACGACCTCGCGGCGATCTGGGACCGTTCGAACGCATCGCGCGAACAACTGCTCGCGCAGTTGCAGGACTGGTGCCACCGCGCCGAGCAAAGCGGTATCCACGCGCTCGAGGAATTCGCGTCGCGTCTGCGCCGCTACGCCTAAATCGAAATAGATTAAAATTAAGGCACGTCACAAACCCCGCGCTGGCGGGGTTTTTTCATTGGAGGAGCGGCCCGCGCCACCCCACCGTCGCGCATGCGGCGCCGGCACAGGGCTCAGGAGAGGATGATGGACACGACGATCAAAACCGTCGAATTCGACCGGCCGACGTCTGCCGGTGCGGTGTGCGGCGTCGGACACGCATGGGCCAAGGTGCCCGAGGCGCCGTCCCCGGCGGAGCGCGTCGCGCTCAAGGCACGCATCAAGGCCCTGTTGGAACGCGAGCAGGCCGTACTCGTCGCGCACTATTACGTCGATCCCGAGCTCCAGGCACTGGCCGACGAGACTGGTGGCTGCGTGGCCGATTCCCTCGAAATGGCGCGTTTCGGCCGCGATCACGCGGCGCAGACGCTCGTGGTGGCGGGCGTGCGCTTCATGGGCGAGACCGCGAAAATTCTGAGTCCGGGCAAACGCATTCTGATGCCCGACCTCGACGCGACTTGTTCGCTCGACCTCGGCTGCCCCGTCGACGAATTCTCGGCGTTCTGCGATGCGCATCCGGACCGCACCGTGGTCGTCTATGCGAACACGAGCGCGGCCGTGAAGGCGCGCGCGGACTGGATGGTCACGTCGTCGATCGGTCTCGAGATCGTCGCGGATCTGCATGCGCGCGGCGAGAAGATCATTTGGGGCCCGGACCGCCATCTGGGCGCGTACATTCAGCGCAAGACGGGCGCGGACATGCTGCTGTGGCAGGGTTCGTGCCTCGTGCACGACGAATTCAAGGGTATCGAGCTCGATCTGCTCAAGGCCGAGTATCCGGACGCGAAGGTGCTCGTGCACCCCGAATCGCCGGCCAACGTGGTGGCCCTGGCCGATGTGGTCGGATCGACCACGCAGTTGATCGACGCCGCGGTCAAACTCGACGCGAAGCGCTTCATCGTCGCGACCGATCTCGGCATCCTCTACAAGATGCGCCTGGCCGCGCCGGGCAAGACCTTCATCGAGGCGCCCACGGCCGGCGACAGCGCGACCTGCAAGAGCTGCGCGCATTGCCCGTGGATGGCGATGAACGGTCTCGGCAATCTGGCCGAGGTGCTCGAGCGCGGGCATCACGAGATCTTCGTCGACGCGGCGCTCGCGCAGCGCGCGCGCGTGCCGATCGACCGCATGCTCGCGTTCGCGGCCGAGCATAAGCGCCGCGTGCAGGCGAGCGGCGACATGGCGCGCGACACGCAACTGTTTTCGAACGTGGGGCCGGCATGACGAGCATCGCCAACGCCGTATCTCCGTTGTATCCGGCCGTTCGCGAGCAGTACGGCGCGGCTTTCGACGCCGCGCTCGCGCGCAACGTCGCGGACGCGCTGGCCGAGGATGTCGGCGGCGTCGATCAGACCGGGCGCCTGGTGCCGCTCGGCAACGTCCGCACCGCGCGCATCATCGTGCGCGAGGCGGCCGTGCTGTGCGGCGTGCCGTGGTTCGAGGCCGTGATGCGGCAGGTCGATCCCGGCATCGAATGGCGCTGGCACTATCGCGAAGGCGACCTGATGACGCCCGACAGCACGGTTTGCGAATTGCGCGGCGAGGCGCGCGCGCTGCTTACGGCCGAGCGCAACGGCCTCAATTTCCTGCAGTTGCTGTCGGGCGTGTCGAGCGCGACGCGGCGCTACGTCGAGCGCGTGGCGGGCACGCGCGCGCGCATTCTCGACACGCGCAAGACGCTGCCGGGCCTGCGTCTCGCGCAGAAGTACGCGGTGCGCGTGGGCGGCGGCGAGAACCAGCGGCTCGCGCTCTACGACGGCATTCTGATCAAGGAAAACCACATCGCGGCGGCAGGCGGCGTGGCCGAAGCGCTCGATGCGGCATTCGCGCTGCAGGCCGGCGTGCCGGTCCAGATCGAGGTCGAAACGCTCGCGCAGCTCGACACGGCGCTCGCGCATGGTGCGCGCGCGGTGCTGCTCGACAACTTCAGCTTCGAGATGATGCGCGAGGCCGTGCGTGCGACGGCGGGGCGCGCGGTGCTCGAGGTGTCGGGCGGCGTCAACTTCGACACGGTGCGCGCGATCGCGGAGACCGGCGTGGATCGTATCTCGATCGGCGCATTGACCAAGGACGTGCGCGCGACCGATTATTCGCTGCGTCTGGTCGACTGAGATTCGATTGCATCGATAGCCGTTCGATTGAAGCGGGCCCCCGCGGCCCATAACGACGAAACCCCGAGACGCGCTGCGCTCGGGGTTTCGTTTGTGGCGGGCGCGGCTTGTTGCGCGGCTCAGCCGTTGCGGCGCCGCCGCGAGGGCGTCAACACCGTGGGCAGCGCCTTCGGCAGCGTATGCGGCCAATCGCGGCTGTAGTGGAGCCCGCGGCTTTCGCGCCGCGCCTGCGCGCTCTTGACGATCAGCGCGGCCACGTCGACGAGGTTGCGCAGTTCGAGCAAGTCCCGGCTCACGCGGAAATTCGCGTAGTACTCGTTGATCTCGTCGCGCAACAGCGAAATGCGATGCTTGGCGCGCTCGAGACGCTTGTCGGTACGCACGATGCCGACGTAGTTCCACATCATGCGCCGCAGCTCGTCCCAATTGTGCGCGACGACCACTTCCTCGTCGGCATCCGACACGCGGCTCTCGTCCCATTTCGGCAGTTCCGCGCCGACGCGCTCGTATCCGGCCTGCTCGATCGAGTCGGCCGCGGCGCGGCCGATCACGAGGCATTCGAGCAGCGAATTGCTGGCCAGCCGGTTCGCGCCGTGCAAACCCGTGTAGGAGGTTTCGCCCACGGCGTAGAGCCCGGCCAGATCGGTGCGTCCGGCCATGTCCGTGACCACGCCGCCGCACGTGTAGTGCGCGGCGGGCACGACGGGGATCGGCTGCTTGGTGATGTCGATGCCGAATTCGAGGCAGCGCGCGTAGATGGTCGGGAAATGCTCGCGCAGGAACGCCTCGGGCTGATGGCTGATGTCGAGGTACACGCAGTCGATGCCGTGCTTCTTGATCTCGAAGTCGATCGCGCGCGCCACGATGTCGCGCGGCGCGAGTTCGGCGCGCTCGTCGTGCGCAGGCATGAAGCGCGTGCCGTCGGGCAGCAGCAATCGGCCGCCTTCGCCGCGCACGGCCTCCGAAATCAGGAACGACTTGGCGTACGGATGGAACAGGCAGGTCGGATGGAACTGGATGAATTCCATGTTCGCGATGCGGCAGCCCGCGCGCCATGCGAGCGCGATGCCGTCGCCGGTCGCGGTGTCCGGGTTGGTCGTGTACAGATAGACCTTGCCCGCGCCGCCCGTGGCCAGCACCGTATGCGCGGCGCCGATCGTGACGACGCGGTCGTTCTGCACGTCGAGCGCATAGAGGCCGACGCAGCGGTGGCCCGGCAAGCCGAGCCGGTCGGTGGTGATCAGGTCGAGCGCGTGGTGGTCTTCGAACAGCGTGATGTTCGGGTGATTGCGCGCGCGTTCGTGCAGCGTGGCCAGCACCGCGTGGCCCGTGGCATCGGCCGCATGGATGATGCGGCGATGGCTGTGGCCGCCTTCGCGCGTCAGGTGGAAGCCGAGCTCGGCCGCGTCGTCGCGCGTGAACGGCACGCCCTGCGAAATCAGCCACTCGATCGCTTCGCGCCCGTGCTCGACGATGAAGCGCGTAGCCGCTTCGTCGCACAGGCCCGCGCCGGCCACGAGCGTATCGCTGACGTGGTTCTCGATGCTGTCGGCCGAATCGAGCACCGCGGCGATCCCGCCTTGCGCATTGTCGCTCGCGCCTTCCATCATCGAGCGCTTGGCGATCAGCGCAATGCGCCGCGTTTGCGCCAGATTGAGCGCGACGGACAAGCCGGCCAGGCCGCTGCCGACGATCGCGACGTCGAAATCCATGCTGTGTTTGGCTGTGCTCACCGGCGGGTCTCTTGTGTCTCTGCTTCGTCTTTCTGATCTGCCGCGCGCGCCCGGCGCGTGCGGAACGGGTAGAGCATAACGCGTCCCGCGCGAGCGCGCCGGCGCATAAATGCCCTCCATAAACGACAAACCCCGCTCGAAGCGGGGTTTGTGCTGCCGATGCCGTCGTTCGGGCGGCTCGGCCGGTCCAGAACCAAGATTTACTTGATCTTGGTTTCCTTGTACTCGACGTGCTTGCGGACGACGGGATCGAACTTCTTGATCGCCATCTTTTCCGGCATGTTGCGCTTGTTCTTCGTGGTCGTGTAGAAATGACCCGTACCAGCGGTCGATTCGAGCTTGATTTTGTCGCGGGCGCCCTTTGCCATGATTTGCTCCTAAGGCTTAGGCTTCGCCGCGCGCGCGCAGGTCTGCGAGCACGGAATCGATGCCGTTCTTGTCGATCAGGCGCAGGCCGGCGTTCGAAATACGCAGGCGCACCCAACGGTTTTCGCTTTCAACCCAGAACCGGCGGTTTTGCAGGTTCGGCAGGAAGCGACGCTTGGTCTTGTTGTTCGCGTGGGAAACGTTGTTGCCGCTCATCGGCCCTTTCCCGGTCACTTGGCATACACGTGCCATGAGAACACTCCTATTCTTTACGAGTATCGCTTTCGCCGTCGGCGCGCGGTGGGAGGTTCACCAGGGGCGCGTATTTCGAATGCGAGGTGGAAAAACGCGGATTATAGCAGGAAAAACGTAGAAAAATCAAACTCGATTTATGGGCGCCGCCGGCGCGCCGTTCGTCGCGGCCTCGGGCATCAAACCGGCCTGCACGAACGAGAAGCTCGCATGCTTGCCGATCACCAGATGGTCGAGCAAGCGCACGTCGATCAGGTCGAGCGCTTGCTGCAGCGAGGCCGTCAGCGCGCAGTCGGACGCGCTCGGGCGCACCGCGCCGGACGGGTGATTGTGCGCGACGATCAGCGCGGCCGCGTTCAGTTCGAGCGCGCGGCGCACGATTTCGCGAGGATAGACGGCCATGCGCGTGAGCGAGCCGCGCGCGCTTTCCTCGCTGCACAGCAGCTGGTAGCGCGCGTCCAGATAGAGGCACACGAATACTTCCTGGGGCTCGCCCCCGATGCTGAGCCGCAGATAGCGCTCGACCGCTTCGGGCGAATCGATCGGCGAGGTTTCCCGAGCGGTTTCGGCCAATGCGCGGCGCGCGAGCTCGGCCAGCGCCACGAAGAGCGCGATGCGCGCGGGCCCGATGCCGCGCATGCCCGCGAAATCGCCGGCGCGCGCGCCGAGCAGCCCGCGCAGCGAGCCGAAG
>CAUPOD010000186.1:0-5750 GCA_963512745.1 uncultured Burkholderia sp.
CCAGTTCCAGCACGCGCGGGCCGATCTTGGCGACCTCGGCGAGCACGGCCTGCTCGTCGGCCGAACCGAGATACTCGCGCACGCAGCTGATGATGCCGCCCGCATTCACGAGGAAGTCCGGCGCATACAAGATGCCGCGGCGCTGCAGGATGTCGCCTTCGTCGAGCGTCATGAGCTGGTTGTTGGCGCCGCCCGCGATCACCTTGAAGCGGCACGCTTCCGCGACCGCGCGCGTGACCGACCCGCCCAGCGCGCACGGCGCGAACACGTCCGCCTCGACGTGCGCGATCTGGCCGATGTCGGCCACGCGCGCGCCGAACAGCGCTTGCGCGCGCTCGGTCTTGGCCGTGTCGATGTCCGACACGATCAGTTGCGCGCCGGCCCGATGCAGGCGTTCGCACAGATCCCAACCGACCGAGCCCAGGCCCTGCACGGCCACCGACACGTGCTCGAGCGACGCGCGCCCGAGGCCGACCTGCACGGCGGCTTGCAAGCCGACGAACACGCCGTACGCGGTGCGCGGCGACGGGTTGCCGCCATAGACGTCGCCGCTGCGCGGAATGCCGCTCACGTATCGGGTCTGGCTCTGCACGGCGCGCATGTCGGCCGCCGTGGTGCCGACGTCCTCGGCCGTGATGTATCGGCCGTCGAGCGATTGCACGAGGCGTCCGAACGCCTCGAACAGGGCCGTGCGATCGGTCGCGTCGCCGCCGCCGAGAATCACGGCCTTGCCGCCGCCGAACGGCAGGTCGGCGAGTGCGTTCTTGAATGCCATGCCTTGCGACAGGCGCAGCGCGTCGTGCAGCGCGGCTTGGTCGGACGGGTAGGTCCAGTTGCGGCAGCCGCCGAACGAGGGGCCGCGCACGGTGTTGTAGATCGCGACGATGGCGCGCAGGCCGGTGGCTTCGTCGGTGGCGAGCACGACGCGTTCGTGCGGAGCCTCTCCGGCGATACCGAACAGGGGCATGGTGTCGGGCGTCAGTCGTTCCATCTGAGTCTTCCTTCCTTTTGAGCAGGGATAAGGCAATGAGCGAAGCGAGGATGTCGCGTTCGAACGCCTGCATGCCGGATCGCAGCCGCAGGCGGCACCGGACGCGAAAGGCATCCGGTGCCGGGGATTTTAAGTGGCGCGCTCGTGGAGATTCTTTTGATTTGTATATGGGTAAATCGCTATATCGAGGAAGAATTGCCTGAATATAATCGGCAACATAGAGAAAAATTCTCGAACTCTGGCAACCGATGGGAGTGAGGCGGACGGCAATGGAACTGGACGCGATCGACCGGCGCATTTTGCGCGAGCTGTGCCGCGACGGGCGCTTGTCGAACGTGAAACTGGCCGAGCGCGTGGGCTTGTCGCCGACGCCGTGCTGGAATCGCGTGCGCGCGCTCGAAGAGGGCGGCGTGATCGACGGATACGCGGCGCTGTTGAATCAGAAGGCGCTCGGCCTGCCCGATACGGTGCTCATCGAGGTCACGCTCGACAAGCACGACGAGCGCACGCTCGAGCGTTTCGGCGAGGCGCTGGCCGGTTTGCCCGAAGTCGTCGAGGCGTTTCTGGTGTCGGGCGGCTACGACTACCTGATCAAGGTGGCCGTGGCCGGCACCGAGGGCTACGAATCGTTCCTGCGCCACAAGCTGTACCGGCTGCCGGGCTTCCTGAACAGCCGCTCGATCTTCGCACTGCGCTGCTTGAAGCGCGGCGCGTCGGTCGAGATTTGAGACATCGCGCCGGTTTGTGCAGCCGTGCGCGCTTTCCTACTTCGCCGTTAGGCACTCGCTCATGATCATCACCGCCCCTCCGGCATCCGGCTATTCGGGTATCGCATTGCGCCAATTGACGCGCTCGGATCTGTCGGCCTGGTACGCCTATCTGTCGGAGCCGGCCGTGTTTGGGCCGACGAGTTGGAATCTCCAGGGGGAAGCCGATCTGCTGCCGATGTTCGACGGGATCGAGTCCGCTGCGAGCGGATCGATCCGCCGTTTGGCGATGGTCGACGAGGCGAGCCGCGCATTGATCGGCACAATTGGATTTCACACGATTTCCGACATGAACCGCAGCGCTGAAATCGCTTACGATCTCGCGCCCGAGTATTGGGGCCGAGGGATTGCGAGCATAGTCTGCGCGTCGGTCGTCGCTTGGGCCTTTGCCACGTACGGCTGGATGCGCGTGCAGGGCACCGTTTTGCATACCAACCAGCGCTCGGTGAACGTGCTGCTTCGTACGGGCTTCCGTTACGAAGGGCTGTTGCGCGCTTACCGCATGGTACGAGGTACTCCGGGGGACTTTTTGCTGTATGCGCGGCTGGCCACGGATTGATTCGGCGCTCGGCCGCCATGGCTATGGCATCCCGGGCACGTGCAGGACGCGGACCGGGATAGCGGGCGGACTTGCCGGGTGAGAAATAACTTGACGAATTCCCCCATCTCGCGTAGTTTGGGTCGCAGAAGTCCTCAAGAAGCCCGATTGCTCATCAATGCCGCGTCAAGCGGTACTCGTTGTCCTCTCCCTCCTTGATTCTTTTTTCCCGTGCCTCACCGCGTCTCCGCGGGAGCCAGTCAGCTCAACGGGGCACACAACTTCACCTGCAGCAGTATTAAGGACGTTTTATGGATACCGGTATCGTCAAGTGGTTCAACGACAGCAAGGGTTTTGGCTTTATTACCCCGGATAAGGGCGGCGACGATCTGTTCGCGCACTTCTCCGAGATTCGCGGCGACGGCTTCAAGAGCCTGGCCGAGAATCAAAAAGTCAGCTACGAAACGAAGCGCGGCCCCAAGGGCATGCAAGCTTCGAACATCACGCCGCTCTAAGCTGTGTGCAAACCGGCTCCGCAAGCGGGGCCGGTTGTCTTCCCGCGTAGTACCTGCCTCCGCTGCGGGCGCCCGTGACCGGCGCCAATGTCGCTTTTCGACGTCCGGCCAGTACGGGAAACAGGACGCCTCAGATCGTGAGCGCACCCAGGAGGTTGTCATGGCCAAGGGCCAATTGCGCAGCAACAAGGAAGCGAAGAAACCTAAGCAGACCAAGGCCAAGCCGGCTCCCGGCCCCGCCTTGAACTGGGTGGCGCCGAAGGCGCCGCAACCGTCGCACGCGCGCGAAAAGAAGTAATAGGAGAATCTGATTTGGCAAAAGAAGAACTGTTGGAATTGGACGGGGTAGTGGACGAAGTGCTGCCCGATAGCAAGTATCGGGTCACGCTCGAAAACGGCGCGGTGGTCGGTGCCTATGCATCGGGCCGGATGCGCAAGAACCATATCCGTATTCTCGCGGGCGACCGCGTGACGCTCGAACTGTCGGTCTACGACCTGACGAAAGGGCGTATCAATTTCCGTCACAAAGACGAACGCGCGCCTGCGCGCTCGCCGCGCAGCGGGCCGCCGCGCCGCTAAGGCGTCGGGGTTTCGTGCCCCTTCCAGAGAGGGGCAGGCCCATACGGGTCGTCCCATAGGGGCGGTCCCGAACGGGCATGTCCCGAACGGGCACGTCCCGAACGTCATCTCAAGCTTCATTGCGCTGCGTCCTGTCTGGCTCGATCGAAGCCATGCAGGGCTGCTGCGACGCTGATCCGCCGCCCGGCGGAGGCGACGGCTCGCCCTCGCGCGGCGCCGGTAGTAGCGGTATGCTTAAACGGCGCTTTCGTCGTAACATATCAGGCCGGTCTGGCGTCTCCGCACACTCCCCATGCTCAATAAAAAAACCGAATCTGGCGGCCAGGTATTCCAGCAAGTGCTCGGCTTCACGTGGCGCCATTGGTGCCGCCAGCCAGTGCGCGTCTGTGTCGTCGCGCTCGCAGCGCTGCTCGCGGCCTTCGCCGATGTCTTCACGCCCGTCTACGCCGGCCGTCTCGTCGACGCGCTGCGCACCGCCTCTGCCGATCTCGGCTGGAGCCACGCGTTGCACGCGTTCTGGTACCTGACCGCGCTCGGCCTCGGCGGCACGCTGCTGCGCCAGTTAGCGTTCCAAAACATCATCACGCTCACGCTGCGCATGATGAGCGAGATCGCGGCGAACGCGTTCTACCGCGTCCAGCGGTTCTCGACGGACTGGCACGCCAACAGCTTCGCCGGCTCGACCGTGCGCAAGATCACGCGCGGCATGTGGGCGCTCGATCTGCTCAACGATACGCTGCTGGCCGCGCTGTTCCCGTCGCTCGCCATGCTGGTCGGCGCGACCCTCGTGCTCGGCCTGCGCTGGCCCGTGATGGGGCTGGTGGTCGGATTCGGTTCGCTGTTGTACGTGATCGGCACCGTGAGTTTCTCGCTCACCATCGTCGCGCCCGCGGCGCGCCTCGGCAACGCGTGGGACACGCGTCTCGGCGGCGCGCTGGCCGATGCCGTGACCTGCAACGCCGTGGTCAAGGCGTTCGGCGCCGAGGTGCGCGAGGAGTCGCGCCTCGCGCGCGTGATCGCGAAGTGGAACAACCGCACGCGCCGTACCTGGGTGCGCGGCACGTTCAACGGCGGTTTGCAGGGCATCATGCTGGTGCTGATGCAGGCCGCGATTCTCGGTGTCGCGCTGCTGCTGTGGGCGCGCGGCCGCGCGAGCGTCGGCGACGTCACGTTCGCGCTGACCATGTTCTTCATACTCAAAGGCTACTTGCGCGACGTCGGCATGCACGTGCGCAATCTGCAGCGCTCGGTCAACGACATGGAAGAACTGGTCGCGCTCGAGAGCCAGCCGCTCGGCATCGAAGACATGCCCAATGCGCCGCCGATCCGCATCACGCGCGGCGACATCCGTTTCGAGCATGTCGATTTCTATTACGCCGGGCAGCCCGATGCGTTGTACCGCGATTTGTCGCTGCACATCGCGCCGGGCGAACGCGTGGGCTTGGTCGGCCACTCGGGATCGGGCAAGACTTCGTTGATTAAGCTGATTCAGCGCCTCTACGACGTGTCGGGCGGCCGCATCATGATCGACGGGCAAGACATCGCGCGCGTGCAGCAGGCGTCGCTGCGCGCGCAGATCGCGATCGTGCAGCAGGAGCCGCTGCTGTTCCACCGCTCGCTGGCCGACAATATCGCGTATGCGCGGCCCGGCGCCTCGCGCGCCGAGATCGAAGAGGCCGCGCGCCAGGCCAATGCGCACGAGTTCATCGCGGCGCTGCCGCAGGGCTACGACACGCTGGTCGGCGAACGCGGCGTCAAGCTGTCGGGCGGCGAACGCCAGCGCGTGGCGATCGCGCGCGCGTTCCTGGCCGATGCGCCGATCCTGATTTTCGACGAAGCGACTTCGAGCCTCGACAGCGAAAGCGAAGTGCTGATCCAGCAGGCGATGGAGCGGCTGATGCGCGGCCGTACCACGCTCGTGGTCGCGCACCGTCTCTCGACCGTGCGCGCGCTCGACCGTCTGCTCGTGCTCGAGCATGGGCGCGTCGTCGAAGAGGGTACGCACGACGCGCTGGTGCGCCGCGATAACGGCTTGTACCGCCGGCTATTCGAGCGTCAGGCGCTCGAGTTGACGAAGGGGCTGAACGAGCGTGCGCCGACCGCTGCAGAGTTGCTCGAGGTGGGCGCAGGGAAAGCGCTGGACGAAGCCGATCCCGTAGCCGCCGAACCGCTCGCGGCGGCGCCGGGCGAGGCTGTGCCGGGCTTCAGCCGCGCATTGGATCAGCGGGAGTAGGGCGTAAGACGGGGCGGGGCTGTAAGATCGGGCGCCCCGCCCCGCGAGACATTCAAGCCGCGAGCCGGGCCGCTTCGCGCGCCGCGTAACCGAGGCGCGCAGCGAGCAAGTCGCGCAGGCCGAGCAG
>CAUPOD010000187.1:0-5709 GCA_963512745.1 uncultured Burkholderia sp.
GGATACGACTTGAAACTACACCAGGACTCGAGCGCTTCGCTCAATACCGTGACCGGATACGGCCCCGATTACGTCGAAATCAACCGCGAACCCTACCGCCACAGCATCCTCGTGACGCCGGAGGGGCCCGTGCGGCCGTGGCCCGTTTCGCGTTTCGAGGATTTGAGCGCCGAGCATTTCGAACAGCTGCTCGAAACCGACCCCGAAGTCGTCGTGTTCGGCAGTGGCGCGCGCCTGCGCTTCGCGCACC
Source organism: uncultured Burkholderia sp. (assembly GCA_963512745.1). GTDB lineage: Bacteria > Pseudomonadota > Gammaproteobacteria > Burkholderiales > Burkholderiaceae > Burkholderia. Next base: position 251 of record CAUPOD010000187.1, read on the forward strand.
CGCGCCTGCTCGCGGCGCTGACCGCGCGCCGCATCGGCGTCGAAACCATGGATCTGCAGGCGGCGTGCCGCACCTACAACATCCTCATGAACGAGGGGCGGCGCGTCGCCGCGGCGCTGCTGATCGAGGCCTGATGCGGCCCATGCGCGGGACGGCGCGCGCCGTCCGGGCGCCGGTTGGCCGGTTTCCTAATCCCGGGCTAAGCCCGCGTGCCCTATACTGCGCGCCATTCTGCCTGTGCCGGCCCTCGTTTCGCGGCCGAGCGGCAAGGCCCCGACTCACTTCTGTCCGGTAGTACCGACCCTTACATGACCGACACGCCCTCCCGGCTCACGTTCAATCGCGCCGCCCTGCTGCTCCTGGCGGCCGCGCTCGCGCTGATCTGGTTCGCTCCGCTCGGCCTGCGCCATCTGATTCCGAGCGACGAAGGCCGCTACGCCGAAATGGCGCGCGAGATGTTCCTGACCGGCGACTGGATCACGCCGCGCTACAACGCCTACAAATACTTCGAGAAGCCGCCGCTCCAAACCTGGTTCAACGCGCTGTCGTTCGCCTGGTTCGGCATCGGCGCCTGGCAGGCCCGGCTCTACACGGCGCTGTGCGGCTTCGCGGGCGTGTTGCTCGTGGGCTACACGGGCGCGCGCGTGTTCAATCCCGCCGCCGGCCTCGCGGCCGCGCTCGTGCTCGCGTGCTCCCCGTATTGGAATCTGATGGGCCATTTCAACACGCTCGACATGGGCCTGTCGTTCTGGATGGAGCTGTCGCTGTGCGCGCTGCTGCTCGCGCAGCGCCCCGACGCCACCCGCGGCGCCGCGCGCGGCTGGATGTGGGTGTGCTGGGCCGCGATGGCTTTCGCGGTGCTGTCGAAGGGGCTCGTCGGCCTGATTCTGCCGGGCGCCGTGCTCGTGCTCTACACGCTGATCGCACGCGACTGGGCGCTTTGGAAACGGCTGTATCTGGTCAGCGGGCTCGTGATTTTCTTCGCGATCGTGACGCCGTGGTTCGTGCTCGTGCAGCAGCGCAACCCCGAGTTCTTCCACTTCTTCTTCATCACGCAGCAGTTCGAACGCTATCTGACGCCGGCCCAGAAACGTCCGGGCCCGTTCTATTACTTCGTGCCCGTGCTGCTCGTGGGCTTCCTGCCGTGGCTCGGCGTCGCGTGGCAGAGCCTGCGCCACGCCTGGCGCATGCCGCGCCAGCCGAACGGCTTCGCGCCGATGGCCGTGCTGCTGGTCTGGAGCGGCTTCATCTTCCTGTTCTTCAGCACCTCGCATTCGAAGCTGATTTCGTACGTGCTGCCCGTCGCGCCCGCGCTCGCGCTCGTGATCGGCGTCTATCTGCCGCTCGTCGCGCGCGCGCAGTGGCGCCGTCAAGTGCTCGGCTATCTGGCGTTCCTCGCGGTGGCCGCGCTCGGCGCGCTGGCGCTCGGGCATCTCGGCGACGCCCATACGCCGCGCGCGCAATACCAAGCGTTCCAGGTCTGGGTCTATGCCGCGCTCGCCGTCGCATTCGTGCTGAGCGCGCTCGCGCTGCGTTGCAACGCGCACGGCCGCATGGCCGCGAGCTTCACCGCGTTCGGCGCGGCGTGGCTGCTGTTCGGCACGATCGCCGGCACCGGTCACGACGCGTTCGGCCGCTACAGCTCGGGCGCGCTGCTCGCGCCCGCCGTGGATGCCGAATTCGCGAAGCTGCCGCCCGGCACGCCGTTCTATTCCGTCGGGATGCTCGATCACACGCTGCCGTTCTACGTCGGCCACACCACGACGCTCGTCGCGTACCAGGACGAACTCGCGTTCGGCATCGAGCAGGAACCGGCCAAATGGGTGCCGACCATCGACGCGTGGCGTACGCGCTGGGCGTCCGAGCCGGCCGGCGTTGCGGTCATGCGACCCGAGCAGTATGCGAAGCTGGTGGCCGCGCAGGTGCCGATGCGCATCGTGGCGCAGGACAATCGCCGCGTGATCGTGGCCCATCCTTAACCGGGCATCCCTAACCGGGCGTCCCCAACCGTTTTGCTCACTCGGAATTTTCTTACCGCATGAATCCGGTCTCCCTCACCTGCATCGTCATCGGCGTGATGCTCAACGCCGTCGCGCAATTGCTGCTCAAGGCCGGCGTGCGCGCGGTCGGCGAGTTCGACATCTCGCTCGCGAACGTGGTCCCCGTCGGGCTCAAAATCGCCACGCAGCTGCCGATCATCGGCGGCCTGTGCTGCTACGTGCTCAGCGTGGTGGTCTGGATCGTCGGGCTGTCGCGCGTGGAGGTCTCGGTCGCGTACCCGATGCTGTCGCTCGGCTACGTCGTCAATGCATTCGCTGCCTGGTATCTGTTCGGCGAGGTGATGACGATGCAGCGCCTGATCGGAATCGGCATCATCCTGATCGGCGTGCTGGTGTTGGCGCGTAGTTGACGGCCCAGCGGCCGGGGTCCGGCCCGGGTTTGCGTAGAAACGGCAAGAAGCGGTAATCTTGCCGCCCAATGACCTCCTAAAATGAAGCGCAGCCGCGCGCCCACCGGCCGCAGCGCCGTTTTCGCGATCACGAGTCGAATCTCCATGAATCAAGCTTCCCTGCCGTTCCTGCCGTTCGTCAAACCCGAAATCGACGAAGCCACCATCGCCGGCGTCGCCGACGTGCTGCGCTCGGGCTGGATCACGACCGGACCCAATTGCCAGCGTTTCGAGGCCGAACTCTCGGAAATGTTCGGCGGACGCCCCGTGCGCGTATTCAACTCGGGCACGGCCACGCTCGAGATCGGCCTGCGCATCGCGGGCGTCGGTCCGGGCGACGAAGTCATCACCACCCCGGCGTCGTGGGTCTCGACCAGCAACGTAATTCTCGAAGTCGGCGCCACGCCGGTGTTCGTCGATATCGATCCGGTCACGCGCAACATCGACCTGAACCTGCTCGAACAAGCCGTCACGCCGCGCACCAAGGCGATCATGCCCGTCTATCTGGCCGGCCTGCCCGTCGATATGGACCGCCTCTACGAAATCGCGCGCAAGCATGGCCTGCGCGTGGTCGAGGACGCGGCCCAGGCGCTCGGTTCGACCTGGAACGGCAAGCCGATCGGCGCGCTCGGCGATCTGGTCTCGTTCAGCTTCCATCCGAACAAGAACCTGACCTCGATCGAAGGCGGCGCGCTCGTGCTCAACGACGAGGCGGAAGCCGTGCTCGCGCAGAAATACCGTCTGCAGGGCATCACGCGCACGGGCTACGACGGCATGGACTGCGACGTGCTCGGCGGCAAGTACAATCTGACCGACGTAGCCGCGCGCGTCGGGCTCGGTCAACTGGCGCACCTGCCGCGCTTCACCGAACGCCGCCGCACGCTCGCGCGCGCCTATTTCGATGCGTTCGCGGGCGGTACGGCCGAAAAACTCGGCGTCGGCCTGCCCGTCGCCGATTTCGAGCACGGCAACTGGCACATGTTCCAGATCACGCTGCCGCTCGAACGCCTGAGCATCACGCGCGCGCAATTCATGGGCGAACTGCATGCGCGCGGCATCGGCTCGGGCGTGCACTACCCGGCAATTCACCTGTTTACGCTGTACCGCGGTCTCGGCTTCAAGGAAGGCATGTTCCCGCACGCCGAACGCTTCGGCGCGAGCACCGTCACGCTGCCGCTCTTCACGCAGATGCAGGACGCGGACGTGACGCGCGTGGTGGACGCCGTCAATCAAATTTGCGAGCAATACGGAAAATAAGCGCACATGACCCATTCTTCCTTGCCCGCCGGGCACCTCGAAACCGAACGCCGCGAGAGCGGGCGCATTGAAGCTGCGCGCCCGGAGCTCTCCGTCGTGGTGCCGGTCTACAACGAGGAAAGCGGCCTCGCCGCGCTGTTCGCGCGGCTCTACCCGGCGCTCGACGCGCTCGGCTGCAGCTACGAAATCCTGTTCGTCAACGACGGCAGCCGCGACCGCTCGGCCGCGCTGCTCGGCGAACAGTTCCTCGTGCGCCCCGACGTCACGCGCGTCGTGCTGTTGAACGGCAACTACGGCCAGCACATGGCGATCCTGGCCGCCTTCGAGCAGGCACGCGGCGAAATCGTCGTCACGCTCGACGCCGACCTGCAAAACCCGCCCGAGGAAATCGGCAAGCTGATCGCCAAGATGCGCGAAGGCTACGACTACGTCGGCACGATCCGCATGCAGCGCCAGGACAGCCTGTTCCGCCGCAAGGCGTCGCTCGCGATGAACCGCCTGCGCGAGCGCATCACGCGCATCAAGATGACGGACCAGGGCTGCATGCTGCGCGCGTACAGCCGCCGCATCGTCGACGTGATCAATCAATGCAGCGAATCGAACACGTTCATCCCGGCGCTCGCCTACACGTTCGCGCAACGGCCGACCGAGATCGAAGTCGCGCACGAAGAACGCTTCGCGGGCGAATCGAAATATTCGCTGTATAGCCTGATCCGCCTCAATTTCGACCTCGTCACGGGCTTCTCTGTCGTGCCGCTGCAGTGGCTGTCGTTCGTCGGCGTGCTGCTGTCGATCGGCTCGGCCGGCCTGTTCCTGCTGCTGATCATCCGCCGCTTCCTGCTCGGCGCGGAAGTGCAAGGCGTGTTCACGTTGTTCGCGTTCACGTTCTTCCTGCTCGGCGTGATCATCTTCGCGCTCGGGCTGCTCGGCGAATACATCGGCCGCATCTACCAACAGGTGCGCGGGCGTCCGCGCTTCCTGATCGACACCGTGCTCGAACAGCGCGGCGACGCGCCCGAGGTCGCCGTCGAGGTGCAGCCGCTGAGCCAGGAACGCGTCCGATGAAACCGCGCGCGGTCGTATTCGCCTATCACAACGTCGGCGTGCGCTGCCTGCAGACGCTGCTCGCGCGCGGCGTCGACGTCGCGCTCGTGGTCACGCACGCGGACAATCCCGCCGAGAACATCTGGTTCGGCAGCGTCGCGCAAGTCGCGGCCGAGCACGGCATTCCCGTGATCACGCCGGACGATCCGAAGAGCCCCGAGCTGTACGAGGCCGTCAAGAACGCGCACCCGGACTTCATCTTCTCGTTCTACTACCGCCATATGCTGCCCGTGGCCGTGCTCGAACTCGCGCCGCGCGGGGCGGACACAAAGCCAGGCTCCCTGCTGGCCCCCTACCCCCGCCCCGGGGCGCCCAACACGGCGGGGGGGTACCGCGAAACCCCGTCCGGCGCGACGCTGCACGAAATGACGGCGAAGCCCGACGCGGGCGCGCTGATCGGCCAGACCGCGGTGCCGATCCTGCCCGACGACACGGCCGCGCAGGTGTTCGACAAGGTCACGGTGGCGGCCGAGCAAACACTTTGGCGCGTGCTGCCGGCCCTGCTGGCCGGCGAGGCGCCGCGCCTGCCCAACGATCTCGCGCACGGCAGCTACTACGGCGGCCGTAAGCCCGAGGACGGGCGCATCGACTGGAACCAGCCGGCCGAGCGCGTCTACAATCTGATCCGCGCGGTGGCGCCCCCCTATCC
>CAUPOD010000188.1:0-5708 GCA_963512745.1 uncultured Burkholderia sp.
CCAGCGAAGCGAGCGTGCCGGGATGGCGGCTCACAGTCTCGGGCAACACCAGCACGCAAGCCGCTTGCAGCACTAACAGCGCGATCAGCACGACATACACGAGCCGCAGCGGCGCGGGCGCGTAGTGCATGAGCAAGCTCGCGCCGAGCGCGCCCACCCCCATGCCGAACATCGGCGACAGCGTGTTGAACAGCGAACCGCGCGTACGACTCGCATCGAGGAGCGCCGCGCCCAGTGCGCTCGTGGCCGCGCCCGTCGCGAAACCCTGCAGCACGCGCGCGAGGATCAGCTCGCGGACGCCATGCGCGTCGGCAAACACGAGCATGGCTACGACCTCCAGCGCGATACCCGCCACGATCACGGGGCGCCGGCCGAGATGATCCGACAGCGATCCGACCGTGAGCAACGCGGCGAGCAGACTGAACGCATAACTCGCGAACACGAGCGTGAGCATCGCGGACGAGAACCCCCATGCTTCCTGGTACAGCCTGTAGAGCGGCGTCGGCGCACTCGAAGCCCCGAAAAACGTGGCGGCGGTCAGCCCGTAAATCCATAGGCTCTGCGACGCGCGCAAACCGGAAGGCTGGGCAGCGGTATCGATAGGCATTGCATACTCCCGAGACTAAACGCAAAATAATTGCTTTAGCGGATTGTGCGCCATCGCCATCGTTAACGCAAATTTTTAGCTTTAGTGGGTTTTGCGGGGCGCGGCGGTACGACACGCCGGGATACGGGAGACAGACGCATATGGCGGTACGTGAAGGATTGCGGCTCGGCGGCCGCAGCGCGCGGGTGCAGGAATCGGTGCATCAGGCCGTGAACGCGCTGCTCGGCGAGATCGCGCGCGACGAGATCACCGTGGTCCAGGTGGCCGCCCGCGCGGGCGTGACGCCGTCCACCATCTACCGGCGCTGGGGGGATTTGCCGACCCTGCTCGCCGACGTCGCGGTGAAGCGCTTTTATCCGGATACCGGGCCGGCCGATACGGGCTCGCTGCGCAACGATCTCGAAACGTGGGCGCAAAGCTATCAGGAAGAGATGTCGTCCGCGCCGGGCCGCGCCATGACGCGCGACGTGCTGGCCGGCATGAGCGCCGACGGCAGCGGGCCCGCGTGCCAATGCGCGTCGATCACGCGCAGGCAGCTGCAGATGATCGTCGAACGGGCCGTCGAGCGCGGCGAAACGCCCCCGGACGTGCAGGACGTCATGGACGGCGTGGTCGGGCCGCTCATCTATCGCCTGATCTTCGACGATCTGCCGATCGATCCCGCATTCGCACGGACGCGGATGGCGCGGCTGTTGGATACGCTGGCCGACGTTTGAATGCATGGCGGCCAGGAAACCAAGCGCTAACCGCCACCACGCAGCTTACCGCGATCTAATCGCGCAATAGCGCCTGCTCGCGCTCGGGCGACAGCGGCGTCACTTTCTCGGGCGACGGCGGTTCATCCGGCACTTCGCGGCTCCATGCGAGCGTGTCCGCGACCGTCTGCTCCAGCGGCCGGAAAGTCAGGCCGGACGCCACGGCGCGCTCGCTGCGGGCGAGCATGAAACCACCGAAGTCAGGATGATCTTCCGGCACCCAGAGCGGCAGCTCGGTCCAAGGCGCAACGCCGGCCGCCGCAATGCTCGCTTCGTCGAGCCAACGTATTTGCGCGCCGCGCTTTGCCTGCGCCTCGCAGGCCTCCAGCAAGCGCGCCATCGTGAGCTGCGCGGGCGGTCTCACGGCGTTGAAGATGCCCGTCGTCGCTTGCTCCGCCGCATGCACGAACCACTCGGCCAAATCGCGTGCGTCGATGAACTGAATCGGCCGCTCCGGCCGCCCCGGCGCCAACACATGGCCGCCGCGATCCATGCGGCGCAGCCAATAGGTGAAGCGGCCGGTGGGATCGTGCGGACCCACGATCAAGCCGGGGCGCACGATCGCGGCATGGATGGACGGACGGCGCAGCAATGCCGCCTCGCATGCGGCTTTGAGCGCGCCGTAGCTATCGTCGCCTTCTCCGTTCGGCAGCACGGCTGCGTTCTCGTCGAATTGCACGCCGGGCGGGAAACTCGCATAGACCGAGATACTCGACACGAGCGTGTAGTGGCGCGGCGCTTCGGCAAGCGCGGTCAACAGCGTCTCCACTTGTTCGGGGCGATATGCGCAGGTGTCGATGACTGCGTCGAAGCGGCGGCCGTGTAGAGGCGTTAGATCGTGGTTCCGGTCGCCTTTCAGGTGCTCGGCTTCCGGGAAGAGATTGGGGTTGTGTAGGCCGCGATTGAACAGCGTGACTTCGTGGCCTCGGCATAGCGCCGCGTCGACTGTGTGGCGGCCTAGGAAGCGGGTGCCGCCGAGGATTAGGAGGCGCATCGGTGGGCCTTTTGTGGTGTGGCGGCACAGGGATATGCGCCGCCTTTGGCGTACAAAAATTTCGGCACGCGCTTGCTGCCGATCACGGCTGGCCGTTCCCGCAATATGCCGCGAAACCGCGCTGTTCGTTCAAGCGCTCGAAATAGCTTGAGACGGCCGGGAAATGCCCATGCTGGATGGGCGTACCGAACCAACGATTGACGGATAGCCCGATGGGTATGTCGGCGAGCGTGAATTGCTTGCCGGCGACGAACGCGCCCGTTGTGTGCAATTGCCGGTCCAGAATGTCCATGTTCCGGGTCCAACTCTCTATCGACCGCGCTATCTGGTCCGCCGCCTGATGCTCTGCCGATCGGCGGACCAAGCCGAGAAATGCGTAGCTCCATGACCGGTTGAGATCGGTCGCCTGCCAGTCGATCCATTGATCGATGCGGGCGCGCTCGATCGGATCGGTCGGATAAAGGTGCGCACCGTTATAACGGGACGCGAGGTAGCGGATGATCGCGTTCGATTCCCAGAGTACGAAGTCGCCGTCGCGTATCACCGGGACTAATCCGTTGGGGTTCAGCGAGAGGAATTCCGGCGTTTGCGTGGATTTGAATCCCGAGCCCCAATCCTCGCGGTCGAAGGGCAGGTTCAACTCGGCGCAAGTCCATAGCACCTTGCGGACGTTTATGGAGGGAGCTTTGCCGAGGATTTTGAGCATGGCTAGGTTAAATGGAGTGGGATGCCAGGAGTCTGGCGGCCGGCGGGTATCGACGTCCATGTACAGTTTGAGTGCGAAGCGCCATTTCAGTTTGGGACTTGCAAGCAACCGCGTGGTGCGAGAACCGTCCATACGGATGTTTCGCGATGAAAGTTATGCACTCCTATTAAGCGCCGATCCACGCGCTTCACTAAGCATCCATTTCGCAAATGCCTGTAGCGGCCCCCCGGCCAATTCGATCGGCTCAGGAAGGACCAGGCAGAAGTTTTTGGTGATCGCTTTGCCATCTGGCCACAGCGCAACCAAACGTCCCAGTTCAAGCTCGGCTTCGATGTAAAGGCGCGGCACCAACGCAACGCCTAAACCGGCTAGAGCCGCCTCTATCAACATGGAATGAAGATCGTAACGTGCGCCAACCGCGGAATTGGTAAGCACTAAGCCGGACTGCTGTGCATAAATCTGCCAAGCGTCCGGATTTTGTCGTCTGTGAAGGCGCGGCAGTTCATCCAGGGATGGTTTCGCCCCGGCGCCTGCGAGAAGCCCCGGACTACAGACGGGCACAAGCACCTCCTCCAGCAAAGGATGGAGATGCATGCCCGCCCACGCCGGATGTTCAAAATGAATGGCCGCGTCGAACCCGCTACCTACTAGAAGAAACGGCTCCATACATTCGGCAATGTGCACCGTGATGTTCGGATGCCTCTTCTGAAAATGTTTCAGCCGGGGGATAAGCCAGCGAGTGGCGAAGGTCGGCAGCGCGGCGATCTCAATGCTCGCGCCCTCGATCGGCTGCCCCATCAGATACAGGCTATCCCGTTCCAACCGATCCAGAATTTCTCGAACCTGCACCGCGTATCGCGCACCGTTGGGCGCGAGCCGGACCCGATTGCCAATTCGCTCGAATAAGGTGACGCCCAAGAACGCCTCCAACCGACCAATCTGTCGGCTCACGGCACCCTCGGTCCGAGCCAACTCCTCGGCGGCTCGGGCGAAGCTGCCGTGCCGGGCCGCGGCCTCAAACGCCAAAAGCGCGGAATTGCTCGGAATTTTGCGTGGCATTGGCATCTCGCCGATCAAAAAGTGTTTACCGCCAGCTTGAGCAAATATCACTGAAGCCTGACTTTATTTCGTTTTATCTGCTGGAAATGCCAGCTTAGCATTACGTTACTGCACCGAACACCGAGTATTTGAAGAAGGCCCGGTACCGTTTCCGAAGGACAATCTGATGATCTATACCGTGGAATGCAGCTTCGCCGACCTCGACAGCGAGGCCGAATGGAACGATTTCTACAGCTTCGAAAAACTACCGGCCCTTATCTCGGTGACCGGATTCCACACGTCGCAGCGGTTCAAATCGATAAGCGATGGGTGTCCCGTCTATCTGGCCATCCACACGATTGATGGCCTCGATGTACTGACCGGAGAGGAATATCGCCGGAAAGGCGGCGGTAACTTCGCGAGATGGCAGCAACACATCATCGACTGGCATCGAAATCTCTACAGTGATATCGGTTTCGCTCCCGCTGTAAGCGACGACGAACTCCTCGTCCTTAGTGCAAGCGGCGCCGATGTCTTAATCCAGATGGACCTCAAGCCGCTGGCCATGCAGGCCGTGGCACTGGAGAAATTTCCGGAGCGCCGCTGGATCGCCAAATTGCCTCGGAATAGCACTCATCTCGTCGAAAACATCTCTAAGGACATTTACCTTTATTCGCCGATTACGAAACAGCTGACAAGCACCCGCGTTCTTCCGATAGCGCAAGAATAGGTCGGCCATGCCAAACGTCACTTTCTATATCGACGCAAAGCAAATGCCGGCGGACGAAAACCTTGCCGAGCTTTCGCGCGATTGCATCGAACTCTGTACGAACGTCCTTGAAGCGGAACGCAAGAACGTTCACGTCGTCTTTTTGGATGTTCGGCATGGGCATGGTCATCCCGTCTTCGCGGAAATCCAATATCGCCTCGATACGTTCCGCACGCCACCGGTCATGAACCAGTTCCTGGAAGCATTGGACCACGCCATCGGCCGCCACACCGGTCTCTCGGCACGCATCCGTTGTTTTGGTTACTCCGCGTCGAATATTCACGCCCGAAATTAGCCGGTCAGGAGAAACGTTGTGCCCACCCCTATCTTTCCCAGCCAGCAAGTCGGAGATTTCACGATCACCGCCATCAGCGATGGCTATCTCACCGCCAGTCTCGACTTTCTCTCGAATATCGATGCGTCCGAGGCGAACAGGATGCAGCGTGACGCAGGACAGCAGGAGCCCGCCGCCGTGCATATCAATTGCTATCTCGTGCGCGGAGCAGGCCACACGATTCTCATCGACGGGGGCGCCGGGGGCATCAAGCAATGGGGTGGGCGCCTGACGGCCAATTTATTGCTTGCTGGCATCGAGCCGGCCATGATCGACACCATCTTGCTCACGCACGCCCATCCCGATCATGTCGGAGGGCTCGTGAACGAAGCAGGACAAGTTACCTTTCCGAATGCGGAGCTCGTTGCGCATCAGCGGGAGGTCAAATTTTGGCAGGACGATGGAAATCTAAGTCGGGCCAACGAGCGGGCACGCGGTAACTTCCTGATAGCGCGTCAGGTGTTCGATGCCTATAGCGAGAAACTTCGCACGTTCACCGAGGGGC
>CAUPOD010000189.1:0-5708 GCA_963512745.1 uncultured Burkholderia sp.
ATCATGAAGAGCAAGGCGCCCGGGATGCCGATCCGCATTGGGGTACCGGGCTGCTCCACGGGCCAGGAAGCCTATTCGCTCGCCATCGTGCTGACGGAATTCTTCGAAGACAGCCCGGGCACGCGTCCGCCGATCCAGATCTTCGCGTCGGATCTGAGCGATACGCTGTCGCTGCGGCAAGCGCGCGACGGCCTCTATCCCGCGAGCATCGAAGCCGAGATGTCGCCCGGCCGGCTCAGCCGGTTCTTCGGCAAGGAGGACGGCCGCTACCGCGTGTCCGCGTCGCTGCGCGACATGATTGTGTTCGCGCGGCAGAACGTAACGGCCGATCCGCCTTTCTCCAGGATGGACCTGATCAGTTGCCGGAATCTGCTGATCTACCTCGCTCCGCTGCTGCAAAAACGCGTCCTTCCGACACTCCACTATGCGCTCAATCCGGGCGGCTTCCTGGTGCTCGGCGCGTCGGAAACCATCGGAGCCTTCGGTTCGCTGTTTGCCGCCGTCGATCAGCCCAACCGCATCTACGTGAAGAAAAATGCGGTGTCGCCGGCGTACCCGCTCTTTCCGCCGGACCTGGCCGCGCCCGACGGCGAGCCTGGACGGACGGCCGCCGCGTCCGTCGTTCCCGTGGCGGAATGGCAGCGCGAGGCGGACCGCGCGGCGTTGGCCCGCTATGCGCCGCCCGGCGTGCTCGTCAACGAAAGCCTCGACATCCTGCAGTTTCGCGGGCAGACCGGCCCGTTTCTGACGCCCGCGCCGGGCGAGCCGAGCCACAATCTGCTCAAAATGGCCCGCGAGGGCTTGTTCGCCGCCTTGCACGTCGCGCTCATGGAAAGCCAGCGGCGCGGCATCCCGGTGCTCCGCCAAGGCGTACGCATCCGAGATGAAACGAAGGATCGCGAGATCGACTTGCACGTCACGCCGATCAAGCTGCCGCATGCGGGCGAACGCTGTTATCTGATTTCGTTCGAAGAGCCTGCGCCGCATCCGGCCGGGCGCGTGCCCGATACGGTGTCCGCCGAGCCGTCCACGCAACTGCCCCGCGACGAACTCGAGGCGCTGCGTCAGGAGCTGGCCGCCACGCGCGAGTACCTGCAATCGGTGATCGAGCAGCAGGAAGCGGCCAACGAGGAACTGAAGGCGAGCAACGAAGAAATCCTCTCGTCGAACGAGGAGCTGCAGAGCACCAACGAGGAACTCGAAACGACCAAGGAGGAATTGCAGTCGCTCAACGAGGAATTGTCGACGGTCAATCAGCAGCTGCAGGTGCGCAACGCCGAGTTGTTCCGGCTCAACGACGACATGACCAATCTGCTCGGCAGCGTCAACGTGCCGATCATCGTGTTCAGCACCGACCTGCGCGTACGCCGGTTCACGCCGTCCGCGGCCAAGGTCCTGCACATGCTGGCCAGCGACGTCGGCCGGCCCGCCGCCCATCTTGCGCTCCCGGTGCCGACGCCGGGCCTCGAAGCGCTGCTGACCGAGGTCATCGAGACCGTGCAGATGCGCGAGCACGAAGTGCAGGACCAAGACGCGCACTGGTACGCGTTTCGGGTGCTCCCCTACCGCACGGCCGACAACCGCATAGACGGCGCGCTGCTGGCGCTCGAAGACATTCACGCCGCGAAACTCGCGCAGGCGGCGCTGCGCGACGCGCGAGACTATGCTCATGCCATCATCGCCACGACCCGCGATCCGCTGCTCGTTCTGGACCGCGAGCTGCGCATCCAGATGGCAAGCCGCGCGTTCTATCGCGTGTTCCGCCTGACGCCGGCCGACGTGCAGGGCAGTCATCTCTACGACCTTGCCGACCGCCGCTGGGCCATTCCCGAATTGCGCACGCTGCTCGAACAGGTGCTTTCCGCGGGCACGCCCTTCGAGGATTACGAAGTCAAGGCCGACTTCGACTCGGCCGGCCCCCGGATCATGCAGCTCAATGCGCGTCCCATCGTTCGCAACGGCGAGGCGACCGACCTGATCCTGCTCGCGCTCGAGGACGTCACCGAGCGCACCCGCGTGGCGGAGGTGCAGGCACGGCTGGCCGACATCGTCGAATGTTCCGACGACGGCATCGTCAGCACCACGCTGGACGGCATCATCACGACGTGGAACGCGGGGTGCCGAACGGATCTTCGGCGTGCCCGCCGACGCGGCGCTCGGCACGCCGCTCGCGCGCCTCATGCCGCCGGCGTACGACTGCGAGGAAGCGGAAATTCGGACGCGGATGCGGCACGGCGAGCGCATCGCGCATTTCGAAACCACCGGCGTGACCCGGGACGGGCGCCATCTGCACCTTTCCGTGGCGATTTCTCCATTGCACGACGCAAGCGGTACGGTGATCGGCATGTCGAGGGTCGCGCGCGACATCAGCGACGGCAAGCGCATGCAGGAGGAGCTGCAGGCCTTCGCCACCGGACTGGCCGAGGCGGACAAACGCAAGAACGAGTTCCTGGCGATGCTCGCGCATGAGTTGCGCAATCCGCTCGCCCCGCTCGGCAATGCGCTGCAGATCCTGGAGCAGGCCGGTGCGGACATGCCTGCCGACCGGTCCGCGATCGACATGATGCAACGCCAGATGGCTCAGATGGTGCGCCTCGTCGACGAACTGCTCGATGTCAGCCGCGTCAGCCGCGGCACCATCGAACTGCGCCGCGGCCGCATCGAACTGACCACGCTCGTGCGCCACGCCGCCGAGGCGGCCCAAACCGAGTGCAATGCCATGCGCCAGGAACTGATCGTGGCGGTGCCGTCCACGCCCATGTTCCTGGACGGCGATCCGGCCCGGCTGCTTCAGGTCATCGGCAACCTGCTCAGCAACGCCAGTAAATTCACCGAGGGCGGCGGCCGGATCGAGCTGCAGATGACGCGGGCCGGAGACCACGCGCTGATTCGGATCAGGGACAACGGCATCGGCATCACGCAGGCGCAGTTACTCCGTGTTTTCGACATGTTCGCGCAGGCGGACACCTCGCTGGAACGCACCCGCAGCGGCCTAGGCATCGGCCTGACGCTGGTCAAGACCCTCGTGGAAATGCACGGGGGCAGCGTCGCCGCTCACAGCGACGGGCCGGGCAAAGGCAGTGAATTTGTCGTATGGCTGCCGATCTTGATCGGCGCGGGCACCGCATGGCCCGCCCCCCCGGAACGCATCGAGCGCACGCCGACGACGCCGGGGCACCGCATACTGGTCGTGGACGACAACCACGATGCGGCAAACTCGCTCGCGGCGCTCTTGCGGATGCGCGGTCACGAAGTTTGCATCGCGCACGACGGCGTGCGCGCGGTGGAAGACGCGGCGACGCTATCGCCCGACCTGATTCTGCTCGACATAGGGCTTCCCGGAATGAACGGCTTCGAGGCCGCCCGCCGCATTCGCGAACGCCGGACAGACCGGCGCTTCATGCTCGTGGCGTTGACGGGATGGTCGCAGGACGACGACCGCCGCCGTTCGCGGGAAGCCGGCTTCGATGCCCACTTGGTCAAACCCGTGGCGATCGAAGACATCGAGGCCCTGCTCGGCCGCCTGCCGCAGACAGGCGAGTCCGGGTCCGACACTTAAAGTCGAGAGAGGGTTACAGCTGCGCGGCCACACGGGCTCAGGGGCCCGGCCGCCGGGAACACCTTTTGCTCCACGAGGAAAGACACTTTCGTCGCAATCGCATCGACGTGACGCAACGGCGTTCGAGGGCGAGTCGAAAGCGATCAAGTTTCCGAGTGGTCTGTCAGGAGGTGACACATGTTGATGAACGTCGATCGAAGCGGCAATCACCTGCTTGCAGCGCTGGACGAGATGGACTGGGCGCGGGTCGCGCCGCATCTGGTGCCGGTGGAATTGTCGTTGGGACAGGTTCTCTACACCCCCGGCGCACGTCTCGACCAGGTCTATTTCCCGGCCACCGCCGTGGTTTCCTTGCTATGCGTGCTGGAGAACGGCGCCTCTACCGAAACTGCCATCGTTGGTAACGAAGGACTGGTCGGCATCGCACTCTTCATGGGGGGTGAAACCATGCCGAACTGGGCGGTCGTGCAAAGTGCCGGACGCGCCTATCGAATGGACGTGCGTGTCCTGAAAGCGGAGTTCGTGCGCTCGGGCGCGATGCAGCGGCTGTTGCTACGCTATACCCTGGCATTGATCACGCAGACGGCGCAGATCGCCGTGTGCAACCGGCACCACTCGATCGACCAGCAGTTGTGCCGGTTGCTGCTGCTGAGCATCGACCGGCTGCCGTCGAACGAGCTGACGATGACGCAGGAATCGATCGCCAACATGCTCGGCGTCCGCCGCGCCAGCGTGACCGAAGCGGCGCTGGGCCTACAGGAGGCCGGGCTGATTCGTTATAACTACGGCCATATCGAAGTGCTGGATCGCCCCGGGCTCGAAAGGCGCGCATGCGAATGCTATGCCGTGGTGAAGCATGAATTCGACCGCTTGCTGCCGCAGCGATTCGACGGCATCACGCCGCGGAATTGCCCCGCCCAGCCGGTCCCCCGGCTGCACGCCGAGACCAAGCACGCGAGCCTCAACCGGCGACACGCCGCAGCTCCGGACGCGCTACCTTCTGAAGCAACGACAGATAGCTGGTGACGTAATGCTGCGCCATCGTTCGGGCGCTGAAACGGCGTTCGAACCGGGCGCGGATTTCCGCGCGCGACAGATCGTCGAGACGTTGCAGCGCATCTACGGCGTCCGCCACGTCTTCGCAGATATAGCCCGTGACGCCGTGCTCGATCACCTCGGGCACGGAGCCGCGGTTGAATGCGATCACCGGCGTGCCGCACGCCATCGCCTCGATCATGACGAGCCCAAACGGTTCGGCCCACTCGATCGGGAACAATAGCGCCTGCGCGCCCGAAAGAAACTCCGCCTTGTGCTGTTCGCCGATTTCACCCAGGTATTCCACGTGCGGCGGCGACAGCAGCGGCTCGATGACGGTGTTGAAGTATTCCTGGTCGGCGGCGTCCACCTTGGCGGCGATTTTCAGCGGCAGACCGCTGTGCGCCGCGATCCGGATCGCGAGATCGGGTCGCTTTTCCGGACAGATGCGGCCGAGAAACGCTAGATAGCCCGGCACCTTACGAGCGTGCGGCGTAAGCAGCGTTTCCGGCAGACCGTGATGGATGGTGTCGAGCCAGTTTGCCTGCGGCAGCGGCAAGCGCTGCGCATCCGAGATCGAAACGACGGGCACCTCCGGAAACGCATCGAACATGGCCTGCAGTTCCGGCAAGTCGAGGCGGCCGTGCAGCGTCGTGACGAACGGCGTGTCCATCCGCGAAAACAGCTGAAACGGCAGATAGTCCAGATGGAAATGCAGGATGTCGAACTCGTGAGCCACGCGGCGCACTTTCTCGAGCATCAGCAGATGCGGCGCGAGCACGTCCCGATGCGCCGGATCGAGCCGCAGCGCGCGCGGCCACCCCGCCTCCAGCGTCCCCGCCGTGCGCGAGTCGCCGCTTGCGAACAGCGTCACCTCATGCCCCAGCTCGACGAGCGCCTCGGTAAGGTAAGACACCACACGCTCGGTGCCGCCGTAAAACTTCGGGGGAACGGCTTCGTGCAACGGGGCAATCTGGGCGATCCGCATGGGCTGCGCTTCCTCGAACACATGGGCGGAGGGTGCGTTCCGCCGCCTTTACCGCGATGCCTTCACGGCCATCAGGATTTCTTGACGGCTTCCTTGATGTCGCCCAGATTCTTTCGCGCTTGCCCG
>CAUPOD010000190.1:0-5704 GCA_963512745.1 uncultured Burkholderia sp.
GATTCGGGTCGCGCTCGTCTAGTTCCTCGCGCATGGTCTCCGCCAGATTGCGGCCCTGGGCCAGCAGTCTGCCCGCTTCCAGCCGGGCGCCGCCCACGCTGACCGGGCCTTTGGCGCCGTCGCTGTCCGAGCCGCTGCTGTCGTCGCTGGAAGACGACCCGTCGGGATACCACGCATCCAGAATCCCGGCGATCCGCTGCGCCTGCGCCGGAGTCGGATTCGGCAGCGTTTCGGTGCCGAAATCGCCGTCGGCCGCCGCGAACGCACTGCCGTTCCATGCGCGCGGCCGCGTGTCCGGGTGTCGGCTGGAGAACGCCGCCAGCGTCGTGCCTTGCAGATTCAATTCGTAGTGTCCGAGCCCGTATTGCGGCGCCGCGCCTTGCGAGGTGGACGGGCCGCCGTTGGCCGACGAAGTGGCCAGGATTTCCGCGAGGGCGACGGTCGAAGCGTTCAACGCCGACGCTTCGTGAAACGCGCGCTGGATCGCTTGCCGCGCGCTCGCGCCGGCGCGGCGCGTTTGCTCCTGGACGGCCGTGACGAGCTGCGCTTCGAGGCCCGGTTGCGCATTGGGGATGCCGCTTGCGCCGTGCGCGAGGATATTGGCGACGACGGAATTGAAGTGGTCGCGGTCGAAATCGAAATTCGCCAATATCAGGTACGGCGTCAAGATATCGCGCGTGTCGTAAATGCAGTCGGCGGTCCCCGGCGAGCGCGGTTTTCGGTTCGAATACACCGCGCTCAAGCGCGCCTGGCACACGCGCGACGCGGCGAATGCGGCATACGGATCGATATCGGTGCCGTAGTAGGTTTCGCCTAGCGTGAAGGTGGGCGAAAACGGCGGGGCGGCGGGGGCCGCATTCGATTTGGACGCGTCGCGGTCGCCCGCGATATACGAATACGCGCGCGGAATGAGATCGCACGGCGTATTCAGAATCTGGTTCGCGATGGAGAGAATCGGAATCAGACATTCTCCGATCGTGAAGAGCGAGTTCGCGCTGCGTTTGACCAGGTTTTCGTGGCCGGCCGAAATCGCGACGAAACTGGTTCGCACGATGGTCAGCGTCGAATCCGTCGAGGTGTTGCTGATTTCGATTCGATCGGGTTCGTTCGGCAATTCGCGGGCGCTTGCGTCGATCAGGTTGTAGCGCGGCGAAGACGTCACGTATTGATTGCCGGTGTCGGTCTCGGCCGCCTGCACGATGACCGAGCGGTCGGCGCCGATCTGGTAGCCGAGGTGGATGTAGGCGGCCTTGCTGCTCGCGGGCGCGTAATACAGGATGTTGGCCTTGCTCGGATTGCGGATGCTGTCGACCTGGGCGATCGTGATGAAGCCGTCTTGCGAGCTGACCACGACGTTGCGGTTGTAGGTAACCGCGAAGTTGGCCGCGCGCGAGTGCTTGAAGGTCAGGTAGAAGGCCTTGTCGCCGCTCGCGTTCTTGAAAATGTCGCTCAGGTCGTAGTCGGCGGTTTGACCGATCTCGAGCTTGCCCGATGGGACGGTTTGCGCGTGTGCCTTAAATACGGAAAACGCTAGGCACGCGCATAACAGTGCCTTGAAAATGGATTCGCGCCTCATGAATGCCTCGCATTGGATGGATGGTCGGGTTCGATTGCGGGGCGCTTCCCGTTCGACGGACTCGGGCTTTTTTTCGATCGACGATTATAGTCATCCTGAATAAATCGAGCTTTGTTCGGCGGTGCGCGCGACGTTTCTCGGCGGACGCGCGATAATGACGCGCGCCTTGCACGGCGCATTTCATTAGACGAACGCCGGACTCGCCCCATGGATTACGCGCCCATCCTCGATCACATCTATCGCGATATCACGCCGTGGCTCACACGCGGGCGCGTGGCCGACTACATCCCGGAACTGGCCAAGATCTCGCCGTCGCGCTTCGGCATGGCCGTGGTCACGACGGGCGGCGACGTGTACCGCGTGGGCGAGGCCGACACGCGCTTCTCGATCCAGAGCATCTCGAAGCTGTTCGCATGCACGTTGGCGTTCCAGATGCTCGGCGACGCGTTGTGGGAGCGCGTCGGCCGCGAGCCGTCGGGCACGGCGTTCAATTCGCTCGTGCAGCTCGAATCGGAGTCGGGCAAACCGCGCAATCCGTTCATCAACGCGGGCGCGCTCGTCGTGACCGACGTGCTGTGCCGCCGCTTCGTGAGCGCCGAGACTGCGCTCGTCGAATTCCTGCGGCGTCTGTCGGGGGTGCCGAGCGTCGATTACGACCTGCGCGTCGCGCAGTCGGAATGGCAGTACGCGCACCGCAATCAGGCGATGGCGCACTTCATGAAGAGCTTCGGCAATCTGGAGATGGATCCGACCGCCGTGGTCGAGGCGTATTGCCGGCAGTGCGCGATCTCGATGAGCTGCGTCGAGCTCGCGCGCGCCGCGCTGTTCCTGGCGAACGGCGGCGTGGCGCCGGCCAGCGGCGAGCAGGTGCTCGATCCGAGTTCGACCAAGCGGCTCTCGGCGCTGATGCTCACGTGCGGCACCTACGACGCGGCCGGCGATTTCGTGTTCCGCGTCGGGCTGCCGGCCAAGAGCGGAGTGGGCGGCGGCATCGTCGCCGTGCTGCCGGGCGAGATGGCCGTGTGCGTGTGGTCGCCGGGACTCGACGTGAACGGCAATTCGCTCGCGGGGACGCTGGCGCTGGAGTGGCTGACGAATTAACCGCACGGGTGTTTTTTTGGGGGGGGGGGGGAGGGGGGCGAGCGGGGCGCCCCGCCGCCGCGCGTTGGGCGCGGCCGCGCCGATTTCGGCGGCACGACATATCCGAAATTTCGATATATGCTGCGTGCATTCGATAAACCGGATGCGTGGAGCGTTTCCCGTGAGCCTGTCGGTCAAAAGCGTGCGTTATTTCATTGCCGTCGCGGAGGCGGAGTCGATCACGGGCGCGACGCAGACGCTCAACATCTCCCAATCCGTGATCACCGAGGCCGTCAAGAGCCTGGAGGCCGAACTCGGCGTGCAGCTGTTCGTGCGGCACGCGCGCGGCATGGAGCTCACGCACGCGGGGCACCAGTTCCTGCGCCACGCCCATCAAATCCTCACGGCCGTGCGCAATGCGCAGCAGGCGCTGTCCGCGCGGCCGGACTCGAAGACGGGCGTGCTGAACATCGGCGTGACGAGCCTGATGACGGGCTATTTCCTGCCGTACCTGCTCGATCATTACAAGCGCGTGTATCCGAAGGTCGAGGTGCGCGTGATCGAGGACCAGCGCGACTACATCGAGCATCTGCTCGTCAACGGCGAACTCGACGTCGCGGTGCTGATCGTGTCCAACGTCGAGAACAGCCAGGCGATCGAGACGGAGGCGCTGATCAAGACCGCGTGGCGCCTGTGGCTGCCGGCCAACCATTCGCTGCGCGGGCTCGGCAGCATCTCCCTGCAGGAAATCGCCGACGACGCGATGATCATGCTCAAGGTCGACGAGTTGGAGGACAACACGACCGCGTTCTGGCGCGCGGCCGGGCTGCGGCCGAACACGGTCATGCGCACGGCGTCGGTCGAGGCGGTGCGCAGCCTCGTCGCCACGGGCGCGGGGCTCGCGATCCTGCCCGACGTGCTGTACCGGCCCTGGTCGCTCGACGGCGACCGCATCGAGGTGCGCAAGATCCTCGGCGAGCTGCCGACCGTCGATATCGGCATCGCGTGGCGGCGCGGCTTGCGGCTGCCCGAGATGGTGCGGCACTTTCTGATCGTCGCGCACGAGTATTCGCGCGCGCATAGCAAATCGTCGATCTAGTTTTACGATATCTCTCGATAGCCGTTCTGTTTTTCCGCTTGTCCGATCAGCGCCGCCCCGGGTTTCGAGGGTTAGTACGGAGCGTGCCCCCGCAGACCGTGCAGGGTGCCGATTGCGTGTGCCCCAAACCCGCGACCGTTTGGTTTTGCCGATAGACCGCATATGCAAATCGGTCTATCGGTTCGAAAATTGCGACTCCTAGAATACGTCCAGCCTCGGATAGGGCCGCCTCGACGCGCGGGTCCCGGGCCCGGACAACCAGGAGGACACGGAGTATGGCGCAGAGCAAATACAAGAACGGCGCGATCGCACTGGCGGGAATCGCGCTGATGGTGTCGGCCGCGGCGCAGGCGGCGCTCGCCGCAACGCCCGTCACGCAGCTGGGCAAGGCGGAAGGGCAGGTCAACATCATCGCGTGGCCGGGCTATGTCGAACGCGGCGACACCGATAAGAAATACGACTGGGTCACGGCGTTCGAGAAGGAATCGGGCTGCAAGGTCAACGTGAAGACCGCGGCGACGTCGGACGAGATGGTGTCGCTGATGAACCAGGGCGGCTACGACCTCGTGACCGCGTCCGGCGACGCGAGCCTGCGGCTCATCTACGGCCAGAAGGTACAGCCGATCAACACGGCGCTGATCCCGGCCTGGAGCACGGTCGAACCGCGCCTGCAGAACGCGCCGTGGCATACGGTGAACGGCGTGCATTACGGCGTGCCGTACCAGTGGGGCGCCAACTTCCTCGCCTACAACACGAAGATTTTCCCCACCGCGCCGACCTCGTGGTCCGTCGTGTTCAATCCGCAGACGCTGCCCGACGGCAAGAGCAACAAGGGCCGCGTGCAGGCGTACAACGGGCCGATCTATATCGCCGATGCGGCGGTCTATCTGATGCACGCGAAGCCGTCGCTCGGCATCAAGGATCCGTACGAACTCGACGAAGCGCAGTACGCGGAGGTGCTCAAGGTACTGCGCGCGCAGAAGCCGCTCGTGCACCGCTACTGGCACGACGTGACGGTGCAGATGAACGACTTCAAGAACGAGGGCGTGGCCGTGTCGAGCGCGTGGGGCTATACGGTCAACTCGCTGCAGGCCGATAAATTCCCGGTCGCCGAGACGATTCCGCAGGAAGGCGCCACGGGCTGGGCCGACACCACGATGATGCACGTGAATGCGCCGCATCCGGTGTGCTCGTACAAGTGGCTGAACTGGTCGCTGAACCACAAGCTGCAGGCCGATCTGGCCGAATGGTTCGGCTCGAACCCCGTCATCGCGGGCGGCTGTGCCCAGAAGGCGATCGGCGGCAGCGATTTCTGCGCGGCGAACGGCTATGCGAAGTTCGACCAGATCCATTTCTGGAAGACGCCGGTCGCCAAATGCGGCGCAAGCAGCAATTGCGTGCCGTACAGCCGCTGGACTCAGGACTACATCGCGATCATGGGCGGCAGATAACGGGGCGTTTCGGGCGGGTGCGGTTATCGGCATGTAAAGAAAGCGGGAGTGCGGAGCGACATGAGTCACGCGATCGAATTCGTGAAGGTGGGGCGGCATTACGGCGGCGTGCGCGCAGTGGACGAGGTGTCGCTCGCGATCGAGGACGGCGAGTTCTTTTCGATGCTGGGGCCGTCCGGCTCGGGCAAGACCACGTGCCTGCGGCTGATCGCGGGGTTCGAGCAGCCGACCTCGGGCAGCGTGATGCTGCACGGGCGCGACGCCACGGGGCTGCCCGCCTACGAGCGCGACGTGAACACGGTGTTCCAGGACTACGCGCTGTTTCCGCACATGAACATCCTCGACAACGTCGCGTACGGGCTGCTCGTGAGCGGCGTCGATAAGCGCACGCGTCACCGGCGGGCGGAGGAGGCGCTCGAACTCGTCGCGCTCGGCGGCTACGGCGCGCGGCGTCCGGGCCAGCTGTCGGTCTTTCATATTCAGCGCGTGGCGCACTCG
>CAUPOD010000191.1:0-5674 GCA_963512745.1 uncultured Burkholderia sp.
CCGCACCGCCGGCCTTCAGCAGGCCGCGCCGCATCGGGCGGGCGATAGGGGTTTGATCGTCGGCCATCCTTTATCTCGCCTGCATCAAGGTATTCACGTCGTCCTGCACGTAATAGAAGCTCTTGCCGTCCGGCGCCATCTCGAGGCCGAACAGATCGCCGCTGCCGGGCGGCGACTGCGCCTTGTCGGTATCGATCCAGCGCGCATAGAGCTGCTTGCCCGTGGCGGCCTCGATCTCGACCACCTGGCCGTTCAACCCGTTCGTCGTCAGCAGATGGCCGCTCGGCGTCAGCGCGAGCGCGAGCGGACGCTGCAGCAACCCGTCGGCCGTCAATTCGCGGCCCACGCCGGCGCTGAACTCGCGTGTCATCGGTTCGTCGATCTCGACGATGCGATTGCCGATCGCATCCGACACGTAGAGCTTCGAATGATCGGACGCGATCGCGAGACCGGTCGGCCCGATCAGGAATACGCCCCGGTCGGCCTGCGCGCCGAATCCGCTCGCGACGACGGTCTGATTCTTGATCACCGGCGGTTTGCCTTCGGGGATGTCGAGATCGAGACGCAGCACGGTGGCTTGCTTGACCACGGGCGGATTGCCTTTCGCGCTGCCGACGCCGAACCCGGCGTTGCTGACGAACAGCGTCGCGCTCGAGCCGTTGTCGACCACGGCCATGTTGCCCCACGGATCGTTGATGTGCTCGCTGGTCCAGGTGCCCGCGAGCTTGCCTTGGCTGTCGAGCACCAGCAGGCAGCCGGCGCCCTTGGTGTCGGCCAGGCCGTCGATGCTCGGCGTGCTGCCGACGATTACCCAGCCCGACTTCAGCACCGTCATCGCGGTCGAGAGGCCGATGCCGCCCGGGCAGGCCTTCAGGTCGCGCGGAATGCTCGCGAACACCGTGGTTTGCTTGGTGGACGGGCGGTAGTTCATGATGGTGCTGCCCGTGCCTTGCAGATTGGTCGAGTTGTTGAAGTTGTCGACCAGCACGTCGCCCTGCTGCAGGGTGCCCGACGTGATCGGCGAGATCGCGATCGCATACGGATTCTGGTCGCCGTTGTCGGGGACGGTGTTGATCAGCATGACGTTGCGATGCAGCGTCTCGAGAAGGCCTTGCGGTTCGGCGTGGGCGAGCGCGGCGGCGCACAGCGCGACCGCGGCGGCGAACGCCTGGGCCGCGCAGTGCAGACGCGGCGAGGTGATACGGGACAGCATCGGGACATCTCCTGACAGGTGCGTTGCGCGCGGCTGCGCGGCGGCGGAATCGTTAAGCGGATAGGTGCGCATGCGAACCTCAGAACGTGATGTTCGTACGCACGCCGACTACCAGCGTGTTGCGTACCGGCGCGGCATCCTGGCCCGCGCCGCCGCTGAACGCGTACTGCAGGTCGCCTTGCAGCGTCCACCATGGCGCGACTTGATACTGATAGGTCGCCTCGACGACGGTTTCGCGCTTGCGTACCGCATAGGGGTCGTCGTTGTAGGCGACGTAATTGCGGTCGAAATTGGTCAGATGGTTGCCGACCTGGACGTAGGCGAGGCCGAGCCCGAAGCTGTCGTCGTCGCGTCCTTCGAACGGCGCCTTGAGCACCACGCCCGCGTTCGCCGAGAAGCTGATCGCATTGCGGTCGCCCGGCGCGGCCATCACGCGCGCGAATACGCCTAGGCTTTTCGGGCCGGTCGGATCCGGCGTCCAGACCATCTGGTCGGCCACCGCATAGACGCTGTAGTTGCCGTGGCGCGACTGCGGCACGCCCGTCGAAAGCGGATTGGCGAGCGACAGCCCGCTGTTGTCGATCCCTTGATCGGCGAAGCGCTCGTCGTTGTACCAGAAGCCGATCCTGTAGGTGCCCGGCAGTCCCTTCGACACGCCCGTCTCCATCTGTCCGTCGCCGGGCTGATTCAGCGCGTATTGCAGCTCCCCGATCACGAGCGCGCCGTTGTGCAGGTTGAAGTTCGTGCCGCTGATGTCGTTCGGGCGATTGCCGAGCGGATCGCCGGCGAACACGCCGAACAGCCCCGTCAATTGCGGCGTGATCTGCCCGCGCACACGCACGCCTAGACCGGCGAGCGGATAGGCCGGCCCGCCGTTCGGCATGTCGTACGACGGAACGCCGGGCCAGCCGAACATCGTGTTGATGAACGTGCCCGCGTATTCGCTGAACATGAATTCCTGGTCGATGGCCTGCTGGCCGAGCTTGACGTCGAGGCGGCCGTCGAGGAACGCCTGCTGGTACCAGAGTTCCCACAGGCGCGTGGTGGCTTGCGCTTCGATGCCGCTCGCGGTGTTCCAGGTGTCGAGATAGTCCGCGCTCAGGTCGCGTCCGTGGATATTGAGGCCGCTCACGTTGAACGTGCCGCCCGGCAGCCCGAACGCTTTTTGCGTATCGACGCCGAGCGAGAACGTGGTGAGGCCGTCGTAGGCGCCGCCCGTCTTCAGGCCGCCGCGCAGGTTCGCGAGATATTCGCTGGTTTCGCTGAGGTTGAACGTGACGCCGTATTTGCCGAGCCACGGACGCAGGCCGCCCATGTCGCCGAGCAGATTGTCGCGGACCCAGACGCCGGTCCATTGCGTGGCAGGCCGGCCCTCGATGGCGAGATCCGCCTCGGTGGCCTGGGGCAGCGCATCCGGCGCCGGGGTCGCTTGCGCATGGGCAGCGGCCCCCCACAGCGCGGCGCAGGCGACAGCCAATTGGCAAACCGCGGCGGATGCGCGCTCGCGGTTCGAAGAGCCGATCAACGGCACGAATTTCATAGCGATCTCTTTTTTTAGACAGAATGACTACTCGAGTGCGCTAGACCAGACCCCGGTGTCCCAAAAATCTGCGACACAGGGGCGCATCGTATGATTGGTATCCCAGAATGTCAATGCGAATGAGAATTAATATCAATTAAATTCGCATCGATTGGGCCGCCTGCCATGCGGAAAGATCGCGAAAAGAAAATCGAAAGAGGTTGGCGTCAGCCGCCGCGCGCGGGCCGGTACAGCTGCACGAGCAGGGCGCCCAGCATGCAGACCGCGGCGACGTACAACGCGGGCGCGAACGGATGGGCTTTCATCAGCAACGACACCAGGACCGGCGTGAGCGCCCCGCATATCGCATACGCGACGTTGTAGGAGAACGACAGCCCCGTGAAGCGCACCTCGGGCGGGAAGCTGCGCACGATGATCAGCGGCACCATGCCGATGGTTCCGACCAGGAAACCGGTCAGCGCGTAGAGCGCATGGAGCAGCGCGAGCGGCGCATCGGGCGCGGCGAGCCGATGCATCATGAACCAGTAGGCGCCCCCGTACAGCAGCGCGCCCGCGCCCACCCCGTGGCGCGGATCGAAGCGGTCCGCGAGCAGCCCGGCGCATACGCAGCCGAGCGCGAGGCATGCCGTGGCGATGCTGTTGGCCTGCAGCGCCGCGGCCGCGGCGACATGAAACTGCTTTTGCAGCAGGACCGGCGTCATCAGGATCACGACCACGATCGTCGCGGCGAGCAGCCACGACACCGCGAGCGATACCGCCACCGCGCGCCGGTGTTCGCGCAGGACGAGTTTGAGCGGCAGCTCGCCGGCCAGCGCACGCCGCGCCTGCATTTCGACGAACACCGGCGTTTCATGAAGCCAGCGCCGCAGATAGACCGCGACGAGTCCGAACCCGCCGCCGATCAGGAACGGAATCCGCCACGCATAGGCGGTTATTTCGGCGGACGCGAAATGCCGGTTCAGCATGCCCGTGATCAGCGAGCCCAGCAAAATGCCCGCCGTCAGCCCAGCGGTCAGCATCCCGCACGCATACCCGGTGCGGCGCGCGGGCACGTGCTCGGCGACGAACACCCATGCGCCCGGTACTTCGCCGCCCACCGCCACGCCCTGCAGCAGACGCAGGACCAGCAGCGCGACGGGCGCGAACGCGCCGATTTGCGCGTAGGTCGGCAGTAAGCCCATCAGCAGCGTCGGCAGCGCCATCAGCAGCACGCTCAGCGTGAACATGCGCTTGCGGCCGACCAAATCGCCGAAATGGGCCATCACGATGCCGCCGAGCGGACGCGCGAGAAAACCGGCCGCGAAGATCGCGAAGGTCTGCGTCTGACGCAGCCAGTCCGGCATGTCGGCGGGGAAGAACAACTGCGCGAGCACGCCCGTGAAAAACACGAAGATCACGAAGTCGTAGAACTCCAATGCGCCGCCGAGCGCGGCGAGCACCAGCGTCTTGTAGTCGCCGCGCGTGAGCGGACGTGCCGCGGGCGGCGTGATGTCGGGCGTGGTGGCGCTCATGTTTCGACCGGATTCGAGTGGACGCAATACGGCGCACGGCCGCGAATGCGGCAGCCGCGCGCCGCGCGACCCGCGCAGCGCGCCGATGCACGATGCATGCGCGCGATGCGGGACGGGGAGGGGAGATTCTACAGGGCGGCACGGCTGGGCGCCGTGCCGTCGAGCCCGCGGGCTCGGGGGCCGGGCTTAGCGGTAGCCGAGGCCCTTGAGGACGGCGGTGCCGTCTTGCGTCAGGCGGAACAGCGGCGTGGCGTTCTCGCTCGGCTCGACCATTTCGACGAGGCCCGCTTCCTGCAGCGCGGGCAATTCGGGATTGGCATTGGCGCTGATCGGCGCATGCAGCAACACGAGCAGCGCCGCGAGCTCATGATGGCTCAGCAGACGACGCAGCATGGTTTTCGGCTTGGGGCCGACGGCCGGGTTTTCAGCGGACTTCGAGCTTGCCGAAAAGATGTGCGTAAAGTTCATCGCGTACCTCCTTCGATACATTGCCGACGATGGTGCCGGTGCAGACTTAAACATTTCTTAAAATTATCCGGGAAGCGACGGGCCGTCCGACCGCCATGCGTTACGAGAAGTAACGATGCGGATCGATGCATGCGCTGTGCTTGCATTCGGAAACATTTCGTCCGTCGCAGCGGTCGGCTGCGCCCTCGGGCGGCGCGTCAATCTGCGTTGATGCCAATTCGCGCAACGCGCGCGCAATGGCGCCTACGGCGTTATGCATTTCATGGGCGTCGAGGGCGCCCATGCAGCCGACGCGGAACGTCTCTCCGTCTGCGTGAACTTGCCCGGACACAACACGTATCCGGCCGCGCGTATACGCGGCAGCAGCGCCGCGCGATCACGCAGCCCATGCCCGACACCCGCGTGGAATCGTATTGGCGAATTGTGGCGTTTTGAGGGATTTGTTGTACGTCATGGAGATGTCATCGAATGCTGTGATGCTTCGCATGCCGCCGGAAACCGCGAGGTTTTTGGCCCATCCGTACATCGGCCCAGCGGCGCGCCGTGCGCCGGGGCGCCCCGATCAAACCCGCCGGCCAGCGTGCCGGCCGTGAGAGTTTTCGCCTGGAGATCACTATGAGCGTTTCGCGTTCCGCGCGTGCCGGCGCCTTCCGTAAACTGGCGCTGGCCGCCTGTCTCGGCGGCCTGCTGCAGGGCCTGTCGCTGGCGGCCCATGCTGCCGGTGCGGTCGTGCTGTATACGGCCGACGGTCTCGAAAATCTGTACGGCGACGTCTTGCCCGCGTTCGAGAAGGCCGAGGGCGTGAAGGTCAATATCGTCACGGCGGGCAGCGGCGAGGTCGTGAACCGCGCCAACGTCGAAAAGGATGCGCCGAAGGCCGACGTGATCGTCACGCTGCCGCCGTTCATTCAGCAGGCCGGCCAGTTCGGCCTGCTGCAGCCG
>CAUPOD010000192.1:0-5655 GCA_963512745.1 uncultured Burkholderia sp.
GGGCATCAGCGCGTGCGCGCGCTCGGCGCCGCGCGGCGCCGGCGCCCCCACCCCCCTCCCGTGTCATCAAAAAAAAACCCGCGCCCCGCGGGCGGGGCCGGCCCCCGCTTTCGTTTGATGCACCCGAATTTAAATCGGGCGCTCGGCGTGCCGCCTCACCCCGCGCGCGCCGCGCTGGCGGCCGCGACGGCCGTCATGTTGATGATGCGGCGCACCGTGGCCGCGGGCGTCAGGATATGCACGGGCTTGGCCGCGCCGAGCAGCAGCGGACCGACCGTCACGCCTTCGCCGCCGATGATCTTGAGCAGGTTGTACGCGATGTTGGCCGCCTCGACGTTCGGCATGATCAGCAGGTTCGCCTCGCCCGACAGCGTGGTGCCCGGGAATGCCGCGCGGCGCAGCGCTTCGGAGAGCGCGGCATCGCCGTGCATTTCGCCGTCCACTTCGAGATGCGGCGCGCGCGCCACGATCAGCTTGCGCGCTTCGGCCATGCGGCGCGATGCGGCATTCGGCGAACTGCCGAAGTTCGAACTCGACAGCAGCGCGGCCTTCGGCACGATGCCGAAGCGCTCGATCTCGGCCGCGGCCTGGATCGTCATGTCGGCCAGCTGTTCGGCGCTCGGCTCGCTGTGCACGTAGGTGTCGCAGATGAACAGGTTGCGGCCCGGCAGCATCAGCAGGTTCATCGCGGCGAAGCACTCGGCGCCCGGCGCGCGGCCGATCACCTGTTCGATGAACTTCAGATGGCTGTCGTAGGTGTTGTCGCTGAGGCCGCACAGCATGCCGTCGGCCTCGCCGAGCTTGACCAGCATCGCGCCGATCAGCGTATTGAACTTGCGCATCGCGGCCTTGGCCACTTCGGGCGTCACGCCTTCGCGCGCGCCGATCTCGTGATACGCCTGCCAGCAGCGTTGGTAACGCACGTCGTCTTCGGGATCGACGAGCTCGAAATCGACGCCGGGCTTCAGCTTGGAGCCGATCTTGCGCAGGCGCATCTCGACCACCGACGGGCGGCCGACGATGATCGGGCGCGCGATCTTCTCGCCGAGCACGAACTGCGCGGCGCGCAGCACGCGCTCGTCCTCGCCCTCGGCGAACACGATGCGCGCCTGCTTCGACTTCGCCATCGCGAACACGGGACGCATCACCATGCCGGTGCGGTAGACCGTGGCGCCGAGCTGCTCGCGGTAGGCGTCCATGTCGGCGATCGGGCGCGTTGCGACGCCGGAATCCATCGCAGCCTGCGCGACAGCCGGCGCGATCTTGATGATCAAGCGCGGATCGAACGGCTTCGGGATCAGGTATTCGGGGCCGAATTCGAGCGAATGGCCTTCGTACGCCTTGGCCACTTCCTCGCTCTGGTCGGTTTCCTGCGCGAGTTCGGCGATCGCGCGCACGCACGCGAGCTTCATCTCTTCCGTAATGGTCGTGGCGCCAACGTCGAGCGCGCCGCGGAAGATGAACGGGAAGCACAGGACGTTGTTGACCTGGTTCGGGTAATCCGAACGCCCCGTCGCGACGATCGCGTCGGGACGCACGGCGCGCGCGTCCTCGGGGCGGATTTCCGGTTCCGGGTTGGCGAGCGCGAGAATCAGCGGCCGCGTGCCCATCGTCTTGACCATCTCGGGCTTGAGCACGCCCGCGCTCGAGCAGCCGAGGAACACGTCGGCGCCGACGATCGCGTCGGCGAGCGTGCGCGCATCGGTATGTGCGGCGTAGCGCTGCTTGGACGGATCGAGCGGGCCGCGGCCCTCGTAGATCACGCCCTTCGAATCGGCCACGAGCACGTTCTCTTTCTTGAGGCCGAGCTTGACGAGCAGGTCCAGGCACGCGATGGCCGCGGCGCCCGCGCCCGAGCAGACGAGCTTGACCTTGTCGAGCGACTTGCCGACGACCTTGAGGCCGTTCAGGATCGCGGCCGACGCAATGATCGCGGTGCCGTGCTGGTCGTCGTGGAAGACGGGGATCTTCATGCGCTCGCGCAGCTTCTCTTCGATATAGAAGCACTCGGGCGCCTTGATGTCCTCGAGGTTGATGCCGCCTAGCGTGGGCTCGAGCATCGCGATCGCCTCGACCAGCTTGTCGGGGTCGTTCTCCGCGAGTTCGATGTCGAACACGTCGATGCCCGCGAATTTCTTGAACAGGCAGCCCTTGCCTTCCATCACGGGCTTGGCCGCGAGCGGCCCGATGTTGCCGAGGCCGAGCACGGCCGTGCCGTTGGTCACGACGCCGACGAGATTGGCGCGCGATGTGTACTTCTGCGCGTCGAGCGGGTCGGCGTAGATCGCCTCGCACGCGGCCGCGACGCCGGGCGAATACGCGAGCGACAGATCGAGCTGATTGGAGAGCGGCTTGGTCGGCGTGACCGAAATCTTGCCGGGGCGGGGATTCTGGTGATACGCGAGAGCGCTTTGCTTCAGTTGTTCGTCCATGTTGAGCGACTAGTGATGATGAGAGCTGGAAATCGTGCGCGCCCCGGCGCCGCGCGGCGGGGCTGCGAAGTGGCGGCGATCGAGCGGATAGGCGATCGGCGTCGGCCCGGCGCGCCGGATGGGCGCGCCCTGAAAATTGGCGCCCGCAAGAAAACCATGCGGGATGCCAAGCATGCTTTCTCGTAGGGGCGACTATTGTATACCGCCGGCCGCCGCGCTTTACTGCTAGGGGCTTCGGCAAGATCGCAAAGCGCGCGAGGCGCGTAGAATCGGCCGTATGTGTGTGTGTGTGCCGCGCGCATGCGGCCCGAATAGCCCTGGATACGATAGACTGAGCCAATAAACGGGGCGGAAGCACGCCGTCGCAGGTACGGCGCGCCGCCCACATGACAGGGAGCCCGGGCCGCCATGCACATCGCTCGTCTCAGCGTTCCGTCCCGCGCCGCGCTGCGCTGGGCCATGGTGGTGGTTGCGCTGCTGGCGGGCGCGCAGCCCGCGGCTGCGCAGCGCGTATTCGCGCTGAGCAGCCGGGACGTATCGGGGCAGGCGCCCGCGGGGCTTGCGCAGGTGTTCGCCGGCGGCTCGTGTCAGGGCGGCAACCGTTCTCCGCAACTCTCGTGGCAGAACCCGCCGCCCGGCACGCAAGGCTATGCCGTCACGATCTTCGATCCCGACGCGCCCGGCCCCGGCTGGTGGCATTGGGCGGCCGCCGTGATTCCCGCGAACGTGACGAGCCTGCCCGCCAATGCGAGCGGCTCCGGTTATCTGCGACAGCTCGGCGCGGCCGAGGCACGCAACGATTTCGGGCAGGACGGCTACGGCGGCCCGTGCCCGCCGCCGGGCCAGCTTCATCACTACGTGGTCACCGTGTATGCGCTGAAGTCGCCCGACCTGCGCGTCGCGACGGGACGCCCGGCACCGATGTTCGATCACGAGATCCATTCGCGCGCGATCGGCTCCGCACAGCTCATCTTCACCTATCAGCGCTGAACGGCGCGGCGCAGCCTCGGGGCGCGGGGGCCGCACATGCGTCGGCCGTTACACGCGTCCGTATTCGCGTCGGCCGTATCTACGTCCGCCACATCAACGAACCTCCCCGACACAAAGGCTTGCTACACTGCAAAACGCACGGGGCCGAACGGCGTGCCGCCCCGCACGCTTGGGCCGCCCGGCGCCAGGCACTACAATGTCGCCCTTGCTGCGGCGCACGCGCCGCTTTCCCGCATCCGCGAGCTGAGAGAACCAGATGAGCACGAAAGTTTTTGTCGACGGCCAGGAAGGCACCACGGGCCTGAAGATCTTCGAATACCTGTCCGCGCGCGGCGACATCGAGATCCTGCGCATCGACGAAGCGAAGCGCAAGGACGTGGACGAGCGCCGCCGCCTGATCAACGCGTCGGACGTCACGTTCCTGTGCCTGCCCGACACGGCCTCGCGCGAGTCGGCGAGCCTGGTCGAGAACCCGAACACGACGCTGATCGACGCGAGCACAGCATTCCGCACCAGCGACGACTGGGCCTACGGCCTGCCCGAACTGAACCGCGCGCAGCGCGAGCGGATCCGCACGAGCAAGCGCATCGCGGTGCCCGGCTGCCACGCATCGGCGTTCGTACTGGCCATGCGCCCGCTCGTGGACGCCGGCATCGTCTCGCCCGAATTCGCGGCCCACAGCTACTCGATCACGGGCTACAGCGGCGGCGGCAAGAAGATGATCGCCGACTACGAAAGCGACACGAGCGGCAAGCTCGCGAGCCCGCGCCCCTATGGCCTCGCGCTCGCGCACAAGCATCTGCCGGAAATGGCCGCCCATACGGGCCTCGCGCAAGCGCCGATCTTCACGCCGATCGTCGGGCCGTTCTACAAGGGGCTGGCCGTCACGACCTATTTCACGCCGAACCAGCTCGCCCGGCGCGTCACGCCCGAAGACGTGCTGCGCGTGTATGCCGAGCATTACGCGGGCGAGGCGTTCGTGCGCGTGCTGCCGTTCGATGCGGCGAGCAACCTCGACGACGGCTTCTTCGACGTGCAGGCGAACAACGACACGAACCGCGTCGATCTGTTCGTGTTCGGCAACGCGGAACGCTTCGTCACGGTGGCGCGCCTCGACAACCTCGGCAAGGGTGCGTCGGGCGCGGCGATCCAGTGCATGAACCTCAATATCGGCGCGCCGGAAGACAGCGGGCTCAAGCAGTAGGCCTCAGCTGCCGCCTCCCGGCCGAATGCCGGTTATTCGACAAGCCGGCCGCGAATGCGGCCGGCTTTTCTTTTGTCCAGAGAAAACCCATTTAAATCGCGCGCATCGCCGCGGACCGTTTTAATTCTTTCGATTAGCCCAATGAAAACCGATATCAAGACTGATAACTTTGTTTAAATCGATTTTTTTAGACGGATTCATCAATTGACAGTACCCGGCCCAAAGTCCAAATTAGCCAGCACAATTCAAACGGATGATGGAGACAAGGGCATGCCGTACGCCTTCACCCAGGCCGCTTTGGGGCCGCCGGCCAAAGGCCGCGCCAGAAACCGCAGCACGCCATTTCCGCGGAATGCCGCGCGGATTGCAATGCGGGCATTTCATTACGCCGAGATAACGGTTTCAACCGCCGGACCAATAAAACGCCGCCCCGTCAATCCGAATACGCCACAAGCTGAATGCGGCATCGTTCTACATTATGGTTCCACGCTACCCCAACGTCGCGCCACCATGGGCCGTACGAGCCAGAGCGTTGCGCGACCGACCGCATAATAAATAAAGCGACGAGCTGACCGAACAGATTTTGCGTACAACGCGGTAAGCGCAAGCGCCGGCCGTGACATTAAAAAAATATGTGGAGGAATGGCAATCTATGAAGCGGAATCTCATCCTGGCGGCAGCCCTGAGCACGCCGATCCTGGTCGCATGCAGCGGCGGCAGCAATAACAACGGCGATACGGCTACGCCCCCGAGCACGGCGCTTTGCCCGTCGTCGATGGACTACAACACGGTGTGGACGGGCGCAGGCGCCAGCGGCGAGTTAGTCAAGATCCTGCTCGACACCACCAAGCTGACCTGGCAAATCACGTATCTGCAGTCCGTCGTGCCGGCCACCACGGGCACCGCCGAGCCGTCGCGCGCGGGTACCACGCAAAGCGGCACGCTCACGCAGGAAACGGGGCTGCCGACGGCGAACCTGAACGCCTGTACGTACCGCCTGAACGGCGCGAGCCTCGACCCGAACACGCC
>CAUPOD010000193.1:0-5625 GCA_963512745.1 uncultured Burkholderia sp.
CCTTCGGCTTGTTGCCCCCCCCGACGGGGCCGTGTTTTTTTTTTTTGGGGGCCCTGGGTGGGGTGGTTTGTGTTTTATCTACGCGCGGTTGAAATGGTTGTTGGGGTCGCGCCCCCAGTCCTCCCAAGCCTGAACTGGCCACTGGTGTTAGCAACAAAGCTGTTAACACCAAATAAAAAAAACCAAAAAATCAGACCAAAGGAATCCGTACGATAAACCGCGCGCCGCCGTCCGGCGCATCCGCATACGACATACTGCCGCCATGCATCGCCACGATGTCGTGCACGATCGCGAGCCCGAGTCCCGCGCCGCTATCGATGCTGTCATCGCTATGCGCATCGCCGCGGAAGAAACGCTTGAACAGATCGCCCTGCTGCGCGAGCGGCACCCCCGCACCGTTGTCCTCCACGACGATCTCCCCAGCCGCGACACCGTCCTCGTAGACCTCGATTTCGCCCGCCGGGCCGCCGTTCTCCAACATCACGCGCGATACCGTGACCGTCACGCGCGCACCGTTCGGCTTGCTGCGCGGCACGTATTTGATCGCGTTGTCGAGCAAGTTCGCGAGCACCTCCCGCAATAGCACCGCGTTGCCGCGCACGAGCAGCGCTTCGCCATGCGCGTCCTCGTTACGGTGGAAGCCGAGATCGACCTGCGCATCGAGCGCGCGCGGCACCCACTCCGCGCCCGTTTCGAACGCGAGCGCGGTCAGATCGACTTCGCTGAACTGCGCGGCCTGCGAACCCGCGGATTCGGCACGCGCGAGCGAGAGCAGCTGATTCGAAAGACGCACGGCGCGATTGGCCGAGTCGCGCAGTTCATGCAGCGCATTCCGGGTCTGCTGCGGGTCCCGCGCGCTGACGGCCTGCTCGGCGTGCAGCTTGATCGCAGTGAGCGGCGTACGCAACTGATGCGAGGCGTCTGCGATGAATTTGCGCTGCGATTCGAGCGCGGCTTTGAGACGCCCCAGCAGCGCGTTCATGGCGCTCGTCAGCGGACGGATCTCGAGCGGCACTTGGGCCTCGTCCACGGGCTCGAGCGAGGTATGGGTCTGGCGGTTCAGCGAATCGGCGAGCGCTCTGAGCGGGCCCAGTTGCTGGTTCACGATACGCCAGACGATCGCCCAACCCGCCAGCAGCAAGATCGCCAGCGGCAGCATGATCGAAAGCAGGAACTCGGCCGCGATCGGGTAGCGGTCGCTGACCGGCTGCGCGACCTCGACGAGCATCGGCGCGCTCTGACCGGGCACGTCGACACGCGACTGCGCGACCCGCATCGTGTGCCCGTCGTAGTCGGCATCGAAAAGAAACGTATGTCGGATGCGCCGCACGCCGGTGCCGCGCAGCGGCAGCTTGGCGTCGCCGGCGAGCTCGTGCGTGCCGTCGCTGATGCGGTACACGAGCGCTTCGGTCGGATCGGAGAACATCGCCTGCGCGAGCGGCGGCACGCTGAACGGCGCGTCGGGGCCCGCTAGCTGGATTTGCCGCGAGATCGCGCGTGCCATGTCGGCGAGCGAGCGGTCGACCACGTGCTGCGTATATTGCCAAGCGAGCCAATAGGCGATCAGGCCGCTCATCAGCGCCAGAATCGACAGCGGCGCGGCCATGCGGCGCAGCAGGGACTGGCGCAGACTGGTGGCGGCCGGTTCGATAGGCATGTGGAGAAGGAAAGGCGGGGCGTGTCTGCCGCAGGCCGAGAATGCGCGCGGCGGCATGCCCCCGCGGCGCGCGTCCGGCCGCGATCAGGCGTCGGCGGGTTGGCGGATTTCCTGGAGCAGATAGCCGAAGCCGCGCACGGTCACGATTTCGACGCGGCACTGCTCGAGCTTCTTGCGCACGCGGTGCACATAGACGTCGATCGCGGTATCGCCGAGATCGCCGCCGAAGTGCGTGAGGTGATCTTGCAATTGAGCCTTGCTAACCACGCGGCCATGCCGCTGCAGCAGCATCTCGAGCACCGCGAATTCGCGCGGCGAGAGTTCGAGCGGCTTGTCTTCGTTGAAGATGCGGCGGTCCACGCCCGACAGGCGCACGCCGCCGAGCGACACTTCGGGACGCGGCACGTCGCTGTGCGGACCGCTGCGGCGCATCACCGTGCGAATGCGCGCTTCGAGCTCGGCCGGCTCGAACGGCTTCAGGATGTAGTCGTCGGCGCCGGAGTTGAGACCCTGCACGCGGTCGTTCAGCTCGTCGCGCGCGGTCAGCACGATGACCGGCGTATGCCGATTGGTCTGACGAAAGCGCGACAAAAGCGTCATGCCGTCGATACCGGGCAGGCCGAGATCAAGAATGACGAGTTCGTGGCGGTTTTGCGCCAGCGCCTGTTCGGCAAAAATGCCGTCGTGAACCATATCGACGGTGAAGCCGGCCTGTTCCAGGCTGCTTTGAATTCCGCGCGCGATAGGGCGGTCATCTTCGATGAGAAGGAGTCGCATAGGATTCGCTCAAGTACCAAGTACAATAGGTTGCGCTTCAGGCTGGCGACCGACACGGCAAACGATGCCGCAATCATGAAGTTCGGCGGCCCGAAACTGCCGGCGAACCAATGCTAATCTCCTATGCCCGACATTTCGATTCACGAACTCGAAGCAGCGATTAATTTCTGGCGTGCCCGTTCGCCGTCCAGCGGTGACGAACTGAAGCTGTGCCAAGAAGCAAGCGCATTGTCCAAACCTTACGCGATGCTGATTGTACAGAAACGAAATGCAGTCGCAGTAGAAGGTTTGGACCCTAGGGCCCGCGAAGCGTGGGAAAATTACGTACGTCTTAATTCCAGCTTCAAGAACTGAAAGTTTCGGCCCGATTCGGTTTTAATGCAAGGTCGGCTGCCGTGAAAATCCACCGTTCCCCATTTCTAATCGTTACCACGACTGAAGAAATGCGGCCCCGTCGATACGTCCTAATTAAACGGTTTTAATTAAACGATTCGATAATTAGGCAACCTGTGCATGGCGGCCGGCTTCGTCGATGAAGCGCGCGAGCGTCAGATCGAGTTGCGTCACGCCTTGTGCGTCGTGCGTGGTCAGCGTGATGTCGACACGGTTGTAGACGTTGAACCATTCCGGGTGGTGGTTCATTTCCTGCGCCTTGATCGCGACGCGCGTCATGAAGCCGAACGCTTCGTTGAAATCGGCGAAGCGCAGGCTGCGCTCGATGGCGTCGCGGCCGACCGCGGCGGTCCAGAGGGGCAGGCTTTCGAGTTGTTCGGCGCGTTCTTCGGATGTGAGTTTGTAGTGCATGGCGGTACCTCGGTTCAAAGGGCGCGGTCTGAATGACCCGCGCGTCGATACCGCGATTCTTTCATATTTTTATGTCCGATCTCGCGGCCGCGCGGTCGCGCCCCCCGGCATTATGCCGGCAGACGCCGCGGGCTTACATGTCGGCGTCTTGCGCCCAGCCTTCGCCCGTACCGCGGTTCCACACGTAGTCGGCGGCAAGCACGGCGCCGGCAGGATGGTCGGGCGCGTTCGCGAGGCGCTGCGTGAGCGTCGGCGCATCGAGTTTGGCGAGTGCGAACAGCTGTT
Organism: uncultured Burkholderia sp.; assembly: GCA_963512745.1. GTDB lineage: Bacteria > Pseudomonadota > Gammaproteobacteria > Burkholderiales > Burkholderiaceae > Burkholderia. Next base: position 3,524 of record CAUPOD010000193.1, read on the forward strand.
CGAAATCGTCGATGACGAAGTAGGTCTTCTGATACGTATCGATGCGGTAGCGCGTGCACATCACGCGTTCCAGATCGAAGCCGAGCCGGTTCGGCGCGTCGCTTTCGAGGCAGTAGCACGACTCGCCGGCGCTCGACACGATGCCGGCGCCGTAGATGCGCAGGCCGTGCGCGCCTTCGCGAATCAGGCCGAATTCGACCGTATACCAATAGAGGCGCGCGAGTTGCGCAAGCGCGCGCGGATCGTCCGCCACGCGCAGCGCGAGCTCGCCGTACGCGTGCATATAATCGGCGAACACCGGGTTGATCAGTAGCGGCACGTGGCCGAACAGATCGTGGAAGCAGTCCGGTTCCTGCAGGTAGTCGAGCTGATCGGGGCGGCGCATCCACCAGGTCACCGGGAAGCGGCGCGCGGCCAGGTGCTCGAAAAACACGCGGTCCGGCACCAGGCCCGGCACGGCGACGATTTCCCAGCCGGTCGCGGGCTTGAGCTTCGCGTTGATATCCTCGAAACGCGGCACCTGCGCGCCCGACAGGTCGAGCTGCGTGAGCCCGTGCATGAACGCCTCGCACGCGCGGCCCTTGAGCAGCGCGGCCTGCCGGTCGTACAGCTGCTGCCACACCGCATGATCGACGCGGCTGTAGTGCGCATACGGCTGGTCGAGCGTGTAATCGGCGCGCGGGGCAGGTATGGCTTGCAGTTGCGGATCGAGGACGGTGGACATGTCGGATCAACGGTGACGAATGAGATGCTGCGAGTGTAAAGCGCCTGTGGTGCGGAATGGGCGCAAAAGGTGCGGTTAAAAAATTTTATATGCGATACTGCCGCAATAAACGGCCAGTTCATGCGGGATTAATTCATGGTTGAACTCGATCACTTCGATTTGGCGCTTTTGGAGGTGCTGCAGCGCTTCGGGCGCGCCACGCATCAGCAGCTTGCGGAGGAGGTGCCGCTGTCGCCGTCGCAGATCGGACGGCGCTTGCAGCGGCTCGAAGCCGCGGGCGTCATCGACGGCTATCGCGTGGTGCTGCGGCCCGAGCGGCTCGGGCTCGGCGTGACGGCGTTCACGAGTCTGCGTCTCAAGCATCACGGCGATTCGATCATCGAGCAGTTCCAGCAGCAGATCGAGGTGCTGCCCGAAGTGCTCGAATGCCATGCGGTGGTGGGCGACGCCGATTATCTGCTGCGCATCGTTGCGCCCGATCTGAACGCGTTGTCGTCGTTCGTGATGAAGAAGCTCATGCGCGTGCCCGGCGTCGATAGCGTGCGCTCGAACATCGTGCTGACGACCTTCAAGCGCAACGGCGCGCTGCCGCTCGACCATCTGGCGCCGGGCGCGCCCGCGCCGGAATGAGCGGCCGCGCATAGGCGCCGGGCTTCTTCGGGTTTCTTTAGGCTTCGATCGGCTTGCCGGTGTGCGCGTCGAGCAGATCGACGTAGGAGACGGCCACCAGGTCGTGCTTCGGCACGCCGAGCTGCGCGAACAGGATGTCCGCTTCGGCTTCGCCGCCGGCTTCGTCGTCGTCGGGCGCGAGCACGACTTCGAGTTCGACGAAATCGCCGAGCCCGTCCACGCGGTCGAGATGAATGCGCGTGCGCCCGACCAGATAGACATGGCGTTCCTTCGTGACGATGCCGCGCGTGCCGAGCGCGCTCGCGAACAACGCGTGCATCGCGTCGGGGTTCGTGACGGGGCTGCGCATGTAAAAGGACGCCTTCGGCCCGTCGAGGTCGCTGCGCTGGTAGAAGATCAGTTCGGCCGGGGTGCCGTCGTCGAAGCGGCGCAGCTTCAGGCGGCCGCGCGGCGCGTCGTAGAAGAAATCCTGTTGGCGGTAGATCAGCGGCGGTTCGGCCGCGAGCGCGGCGGCGCGTTCGCGCAGCGTGTCGAACGCTTGGGTACGGGCTTTGATCTCGATGTTGCGGGCCATACAAGTCTCCGGTGATGAATGAAGGGTATTCGCTGGGGCCGGTTCCCGCCGCCGGCGGGTTCTTGCCCGACGGACGGATCGCGGCACCGCGAATATTCGATGTATTTGCAAGGAACGCGGTGCGGCTGGCCGGCCCCCCGAACCATGGTAGGAACAGGGTACCTGTCATTAATG
>CAUPOD010000194.1:0-5616 GCA_963512745.1 uncultured Burkholderia sp.
CTCCGACACCCCGCATGCCGCGTCGCTGCCGCCCGCGCCGCGCCTTCACGCACGTCCGCCGCGCGCGCAGCGTGCTCGGCCGCGCGTCATTCCGGCAGCTCAAGCAGCCCGCGCGCCGCGCCAAGCGGGCCGGGCGCAGCGACATGAGCGCCATGCATGCCGCTCATGAGGAAATATCGTTTGTGGCGGGAATTTTGCGTTCATAACGTGTGGTTAACGCAGCAGTCAGCGCAGCCGTTTCGCCAATCGCTTCACGCCATCCGCGGCCCGTCGCCCCAGGAGAAAGTCATGCAAGACATCAAATTGAGCAGAAGAAAACTGATCCAGACCGCCGGGGCCGCACTCGCCGCAAGCGCCCTTCCATTTCCTTTCATTAGTACTACTGCAAAAGCGCAGGAAACCAAATTCTCGGGTAAGACGCTGCGCGTGCTGACCTGGTCCGACGATACCGGCGCGGCCGCCCTGCGCAACATCGCCGCGACCTTCAGCAAACTGACGGGCGCGACGGTCGTCGCCGACCGCGCCGACGGCACCTCGGGCATGGTCGCCAAAGTCAAGGCCGCGGGCAACCGCCCGACTTACGACGTGATCACGCTGGCGGGCGTCGGCGCATACGGCCTCGCGGACGCAGGGCTGCTCGTGCAACCCGATCCCGGCAAGCTGCCGAACCTCAAGGACGTCGCGCCGCAATACCGCACGGGCGCGAACGGCTTCGGCGTCGGCTATCTGCTGTGGTCGGACGGCCTGATCTACAACACGTCCACGGTCAAGAGCGCCCCGGCCAGCTACGAGGCGCTGTGGGATCCGAAGTACGCGGGACGCTTGTTCCTGCCGCCGCCGGAATGGGCCGAAGCCGTCGATCTCGCGATCATCGCCGCGAAGATGAACGGCGGCTCGCAGCAAAACATCGACCCCGGTTTCGCCAGGCTCGCGCAGCTCAAGGACCGCGTGATGACGCTCGGCGAAAACCCGAATCAGATCGCCGACCTGTTCCGCACCGGTTCGCTCGACATCGGCGGCATCTATTCGCCGGCCTTCCTGCCCGAGCAGATCCGCAAGCCCGAATATAAGATGGCGATCACCTACGGCATGAAGGAAGGCTTCGCCGCGCAACTCATGTTCACGGTGATTCCGAAGGCGCATCCGGGCGACATCGACCTGATCCACGCGTTCATCAATCATTCGATCGACGCCGGCGTGCAAAGCCGCATGGCCGCCGACGTGCTGAACGGCCCCGTGAATTCGAAGGCCGTGATTCCGGCCGACGCGCGCGCGCTCGTGCCGTCGCCGCAGCAAATCGCCGAGAAGGGCATCCTGCACGACGACAAGGCGCTGGCCGCGTATCAAGCCGCCTGGATCAAGCGTTACACGACCATCTTCTCGGCCTGAGCGATGCAGCCCGCAACGTCCGCCACGTCCGCCGCCGCGCCCGCGGCTCCGCCCGACGCACCGGCCCGCACCGGCGTGTCGCCGTGGACCGCGCTCGCGCCGATCCTGGTCTTCCTGGCCGTGCTCGGCGCCGCTTCGCTCGTGGTGCTGCGCATGAGTTTCGGCGTGCCGGGCGACGAATGGCGCACGTTCACGCTGCAGAACTACGCCGATCTCGCCGACGCGTATTTTTTGCGCTCGCTGTGGCTCACGCTGCGGCTCGCGTTCGTGAGCACGATCTGCGCCGTGCTCCTGGCGATCCCCGTGGCGCTCGCCATGGCGCGCACGGAGTCGCGCCTCGCCCGCCGCCTGCTGTTGGCCGGCGTGCTGCTGCCGCTGCTGGTCAACCTGCTGCTGCAAGGCTACGGCTGGCTGATCGTGCTCGGACCGGCCGGGCTGCTCAACCACGCGCTGCTGTCGCTGGGCCTGACGGCGCGCCCGTTTCAATGGCTGTACCGCGAAAACGGCGTGCTGCTCGGCCTGATCCAGACCGCGTTCCCGCTCGCCGTGCTGCCGCTCGCGAGCGCGCTGCGCGCGGTGCCGCGCGCATGCGAGGAGGCCGCCGCGATGATGGGCGCGACGCGCTGGCAAACCCTGCGGCAAGTCACGCTGCCGCTCGCGCTGCCAGGGCTCGTGTCGGGCGCGTTCCTTGTATTCGCGTACAACGCGAGCGCGTTCGCGGTGCCGCTGCTGCTCGGCGGACGCCGCGTGCCGATGCTCGCCATCTACGTGCACGACCAGATCGCGCCGCTCTTGAACTGGCCCGCCGCGTCGGCCTCGGGCGTGGTGCTGATGGCCACTACGCTGATCGTGGTCGGCGTCTCGCAGCGCTTCGTCCAGCGCCTGCGGCGCACCGCGGAGCAACGCTCATGAAACCGTTCCTGCCGAGCGCCGTCATGCCGGGGCGCCTGAGCCGGCTCACCGCGCTGATGGCGACGGCCGTGCTGCTGCTGGCCGCCGCGCCGATCCTGACCATGATCGTCATGTCGTTCGGCATGTCGGACACGCTCGATTTCCCGCCCGCGTCGTTCGGCCTGCGCTGGTACCGTTCGGCGTGGCACACGTTCGTCGCGCCCGACGCGGGCGACACGCTTTCGATGGGCGCTGCGCTGAGCACGAGCCTCGTCGTCGCCATCGCCACGATGGTGATCGCGACCGCGGTATCGGTGCCCGCTGCCTATGCGCTGGCGCGCTACCGCTTCCGCGGCAAGGCGTTCGTCGAGCAGCTGGTGGCGCTGCCGATCACCTACCCGCTCGTCATGCTCGGCCTCGCGCTGCTGCTCGTGTTCAACGCGCCGCCGTTCAATCTCGGCATCACGCGGCTGATCATCGCGCACGTGATCCTGACGCTGCCGTTCACGGTCAAGAACTGCGCGGCATCGGTCGCCTCGATCGGGCCGGAGTTCGAGGAGGCCGCGTGCCTGATGGGCGCGAGTCCGCTGCGCGCGCTGCGCGACGTGGTGCTGCCGCTGATGCGGCCCGGCATCCTGGCCGGCATGCTGTTCGCGTTCATCGTGTCGTTCAACGAGTTCACGGTGACGTTCTTTCTCTACGACATCAACACCATGACGCTGCCGGTGTGGCTCTACAGCCGCACGGTGTCGTCGCTCGACCCGACCGTGTTCTGCTTCGCCGTATGCACGGTCGCCATCGACTTCGCGCTGATCTGGCTGATGGAGCGGCTGGTCGGCGACGCGGGCGTTTCCTTCTGAGCACGCGGGAGAACCTCATGACGCAACTGATCCTGACCGGCATCGCCAAGCGCTTCCGCCAGACGTACGCGGTCGACCGCGTCGATCTGTCGGTGCCCGACGGCAAGCTCGTCTGCTTCCTGGGGCCGTCCGGCTGCGGCAAGACCACGCTGATGCGCATCATCGCCGGGCTCGAAACGCCGAGCGAGGGCACCGTGAGCTTCGCCGGCACGGACCTCACGCACACGCCCGCGAATCGCCGCAATTTCGGCATGGTGTTCCAGTCGCTCGCGCTGTTTCCGCACATGACGGTCGCGCAGAACATCGCCTATCCGCTGCGCCTGCGCAAAACCGACAAGGCGGCGCAGGCGCGCCGCGTCGCGGAGCTGCTCGACATGATCCAGCTCCCGCATCTGGCGGACCGCATCGTCACGCAGTTGTCCGGCGGCCAGCGCCAGCGCGTCGCGATCGCACGCGCGATCGCCTCGTCTCCGCGCGTGCTGCTGCTCGACGAGCCGCTGTCCGCGCTCGACGCGAAACTGCGCGAGGCGATGCAGATCGAGATCCGCCTGCTGCAGCAACGGCTCGGCATCACCACCATCATGGTCACGCACGATCAGCGCGAAGCGATGACGATGGCCGACGAGATCGTCGTAATGCGCAACGGCCGCATCGAGCAAACAGGCGCGCCGGTCGACATCTACCGCCATCCCGCCAACGACTTCGTCGCCGATTTAATCGGGCTCGGCAACATCCTGAAAGTGGTCTCCGACGACGGCGGCCAGATCGTGCTGCCCGGCGGCCAGCGCCTGCGCGTGGCGGGCGAACGGCGCGCCTCGGACGCCGGCGCGGGAAGCTCGGCCCAACGCATGCTGATCCGGCCCGAGGACATCTGCCTGAAGCCGCTCGACGACGCGCCCGGCCGCAACGGCATCGCCGGCCGCGTCCAGTTCGTGCGCGACGTCGGCGCATCGCTCGAGGCGCTCGTCGAATGCGACGGCTTCGCGCTCACGGTCGCGACCACGCCGCGCGAAACGCCGGACCTGCGCGTCGGCCAGACCGTCTTCGCCGAACTGCCCGCGCATCTGTGCAAGCTGATTCCGGCCTGCCGCCCGCACTGAACCGTCATGACCCTTACCCGTCCCTATCGCCGCACCGATTCGCTCTTTCACTCCCGTCATCCAAAGGATCTCGCCATGCAAACCGTTGCCCGCTCCCCTCTCGTCCGGCGCCTGAGCGCCGCCGCAGCCGCTCTCGCGTGTGCGGGAGCCGCCGCGTTCGCGCCGCTCGCGCACGCCGATACGCTCGACACGATCGCCAAATCCGGCGTGGTGCGCGTGGGCGTGTTCGAGGACTACCCGCCGTTCGGCTCGATCGGCCCCGACATGCAGCCGCAAGGCTACGACATCGACATGGCCAACCTGATCGGCAAGTCGCTCGGCGCCAAGGTCCAGCTCGTGCAGGTCACGGGCGACAACCGCATGGCCTACCTCGCCGATCACAAGACCGACATGCTGCTGTCGGTCGGCCAAACGCCCGAGCGCGCCAAGGTCATCGATTTCTCGCAAGCGTACGCGCCGTACTACCTAGCCGTGTTCGGGCCGAAGGCGCTCGCGGTCAAAAGCACGGCCGACCTCGGCGGCAAGACGATCGCCGTCGCGCGCGGCACGCTGGAGGACCTGAGCGTGACCAAGGAAGCGCCGCAGTCCGCCACCATCAAGCGCTTCGACGATCCGAACGGCGCCATCTCCGCGTTCCTGTCGGGGCAGGCGCAGCTGCTCGTGGTCGGCAACGACGTGGGCGCGACCATCATCGCGCGCCATCCGTCCATCGATCCGGAGCAGAAGTTCTCGCTGTTCAGCTCGCCCGACCACGTCGGCCTGAACAAGAACGAGCCGCGTCTGATGGCCAAGGTCAACGCGGCGATCGCGGAGGCCCGCAAGAGCGGCACGCTCGGCACGCTCTCGCAGAAGTGGCTGCGCGCACCGCTGCCGGCGGATTTCTGACATGGACATGGACCTGGGCACCGCTTCGAGCTGGCGCGCAACGCAATGACCTACTCATTCGACTTCGGCGATTTCGGCGCCTACACCGGCCTGATCGTGCACGGCGCCGAAGTCACGCTCGGCTTGACGGCCGTTTCCACGGCGCTCGGCATCCTGATGGCCGCGGCGGGGGCCTGGGCGATCACGTCCGGCCCGCGCTGGCTGCGCGTGCCGGTCACGGCATACGTCGAACTGATCCGCAACACGCCGTTCCTCGTGCAGCTGTTCTTTATTTTCTTCGGGCTGCCGAGCCTCGGCGTGCACATCGACGAAATGCAGGCGGCAGTGCTGTCGATGACCGTCAATCTCGGCGCCTACGCGATCGAGATCCTGCGCGCGGGCATCGATTCGGTGCCGCGCGGCCAGTCGCAGGCGTCGCTCGCGCTCGGCCTGAAGCCGCGCCAGGCGTTCGTCCACGTGGTGCTCCCGCAAGCGCTCGCCAACGTCTATCC
>CAUPOD010000195.1:0-5609 GCA_963512745.1 uncultured Burkholderia sp.
AGCAAGTCCGCTACTGCGCCGCTGGTTGCGGCGAAGCCTGCGGTAGCCCCCGCGCTCTTGGCTCAGGCTAGCGTCCCGAGCGTTGCCTCGGCGCCTCGGCCAGCTACGATCGTCAATGAAGAAGCTAGCGCGCCTGTCGCTCAGGTCGCCGCGATACCGCCGCGTGCGGACGACGGACGTCTCTCGCGGGCACTGATAAGCGGCACCGCGGGCGCGTCGGCGGCGGCTGCCGAGCAGCCGCATCTTTCACCGCGCGCAGAGCGTGCGCGTGAGCGCGAGGCGCACCGGATTCAACAGCAGCAGCTTGCGGATCAGCGCCGGCAGCAGGCGCATGACCGCCGCCAGGCGAGCGAACAGCTCGCGCAGGAACGCAAGCAGAAGAGCGTGAAGGCGAGCGGCGGCGCCGGGACCAAGAGCGACGATCCCGACGCCGATCTGCTGGCCGCCTTGGTCGCGAGAACCCGGCCGGGCACGCCGATCGACCGGTCAGGTCTGTCGCGCGCCGATGCCGTGCCCGCGGGCGATCCTTCGATCACCGCGCAATTGAAGGCGTGCGGCAAGAAGAATTTCCTCGACGAGCAAATCTGCCGCTGGCATGTGTGCGACGGACACTGGGGGAAAGATCCGTCGTGCCCGGCTGCGCAGCGCGTCGATCGCGGCTAGGGCGGTCCGCAATGTCCCGTAACCGGTAGCGCTTGCCGCGCGATGCGCGCCGGCGCCCAATCCTGATAGTCTCGACGCTTTGCAAGAAGGGGCCGCGCCTCGGTGGATGCGGCTCAGTTCAGTACGTACAAAGATATGTCGAATGGCGATCACCCCGCGCCGCATACAGCGGAATCCTGGTTGGCAGCGGGCCTCCAGCTGCGCGCGCGCAACGAGCATCTCCACGCGTTGACGTGCTTCGAGCGCGCGCGTGCATTGGCTCCGCACGCCCCCGAGATCGCCGAGGCATACGCGTTCACGCTCGCGCGGCTCGAACGTTTTCACGAGGCGCGCGATGCCTATCGTGTCGCTGCCGCGCTCGCGCCCGTCCGTGCCGATCTCCATCACGCCCTCGGCTGGGTGCACGAGCAGTTGTCCGAGTTCGACGCTGCGATCGCTTGCTATCGCCGCGCGCTCGAACTCGATGCGCGCCTCGACGGCGCCTGGAACAACCTCGCCAACTGCCTGCAGACGCTCGGCCGCTTCGCCGAAGCGCACGACGCCTACCGGGCCGCGCTCGCGATCGCGCCGCAATGCACGCTGTATTACCGCAACCTCGTGCAGAGCGCGCGCCTCGGCGAAGACGATCCATATTTCGCACGACTCGCCGAGCAGGTTGAGCAATCCGCATCGCGCGCTTTGCAAGAGCGGGCGGAGCTGCATTTCGCGTATGCCAAGGCGCTCGCCGACAACGGTCGCCACGACGAGTCGTTCGCTCAACTGCTCGAGGCCAACGCGCTGCACCGCTGCGGCGCGCCATACGACGAGGCCATGACGCTCGGGCTGTTCGAGCAATTGCCGCAGCTGTTCCCGGCCGAATTGCTGGCCAGCAGGCGCGGCCTCGGCGATCCGTCCACGCAGCCCGTGTTCATTCTCGGCATGCCGCGTTCGGGTTCGACGCTGATCGAGCAGATCCTGGCCAGCCATCCGCAGGTGTACGGCGCGGGCGAGCGCAGCGATTTCAGCATGGCGACCCTGGCGCTGATGCAGCGTAGCGGCGGGATCCACGTGGACGCGCTCGAAGCGGTCACGCGCGAGCAATGGCAGCGCCTCGGCGCCGATTATCTGGCGCGCCTCTCGGCGCATACGGGCGGCGCCGCGCACTCGCGCGTCACCGACAAATATCCGTTCAATTTCATCAATCTCGGCTTCATCCATATGGCGCTGCCGAATGCGCGCTTCATTCACACGCGCCGCGCGCCCGTGGAAACGTGCCTGTCGATTTTTTCGCGGATCTTCCGCGACGTGCCGTTCGGCTACGATCTCGGCGAACTGGGCCGCTATTACCGCGCGTACGACGCCGTGATGGCGCATTGGCGCCGGGTGCTGCCGCCCGGCGTGCTGCTCGAAGTCGATTACGAAACGCTCGTCGAGCAGCCCGAGGCGCAGGTGCGCCGGTTGCTCGAACACTGCGCGCTACCGTGGGATGCGCGCTGTCTCGCATTCCACGAGACGGAGCGCGGCGTCAGCACGGCCAGCGCGGCGCAGGTGCGGCAGCCGTTGTACCGGACGTCGCTCAAGCGCTGGCGTCCGGACGCGGCGCTATTGAAGCCGTTGTTCGACGGACTCGGGCCGGATCTGGCCGGGGGCGCATGAGGCGGGGCAGCGCTCTTACGTACGCGTAACCGGCCATTGCGGTACGCGTATACGGCTCTGCTAGACTGTCCGTCCTATAAACAACATGCACCCCATACGACATCATGAAGGCATCTAAATTCGCGTCTATCGTCCTGGCCGTTTCGCTCGCCGCCGCCGCCGGTCAGGCTTCGGCCGTGGGCTGTGTGTCGGGCGCCGTGGTCGGCGGTGTGGCCGGGCACGTTGCGGGTCACCATGCCGTGCTCGGCGCGGTGGGCGGCTGCGTCGTCGGTCACGAGCTGGCCAAGAAGCACAAGAAGGAACTCCAGGCGCAGAAGGCTGCGCAAAAGGCGGCCGCCGCTTCTGCCGCCGCCGCGGCTGCTCCGGCTCCCGCTTCGGTGTAACAGGCCATGCTGCCGCGCCGGCCATTCCGCTTGCGGTTTGTCCCGGCGAGGCGGTGGATGTGCGCGGCAGGCTTATGCGGCATGGCGGCGCTTGCCGGTGCAGGCGCGCATGCCGACGAGTTGCTGACGTGGCCCGCTCACGGCGGCGCGACCGAACTTGCATTGCTGCGGCTGCCCGCCGCTTCCGAGTCGCCTCCGTGGATCATCCTGCTGTTTCCCGGCGACGACGGAGCGCTGCATCTGAATGCCGACGGCGCCACGACGCAGCGCGGCAATTTCGTGATCCGCTCGGCGCATTACTGGACCGCGGCCGGCGATGCAACGGTCATGGTCGATACCCCGTCCGATCAAGCGGACGGCGTGGACGATGCATTCCGTCTCAGCGACGCGGCGAGCGCCGATGTCGGCACCCTCGTCGCGACATTGCGGGCGCGTTTCCCGCAGGCGAAGATCGCGCTGCTCGGCACGAGCCGCGGCACGATCACGGTCGGCAATATCCTGAAACGGACACCCGGTTTGGCCGATGCGTACGTGTTGACCTCGCCCGTTACGGTGGCGCACAAGAATCGGCCGGGGCTATCGGGCATGGCATGGCCCGGCAATCGTGCGCGCGTGCTGGTCGTCTCCAATCAGGCCGACGGGTGTCTGGTGTCGCCGTTTGCGGCTGCGCAGCAGATGGCGCAGCAAAACGGTTTCGATTTCATCGCGGTATCGAGCGCGCCGGCCGGTGCGGCCGGACAGCAGTGCACGGCGCATACACCGCACGGTTATCTTGGGATCGAGCATAACGTGCTGGATCGGGTGCGGGGTTGGTTGACGGGCGCGCCGGCGGCGCCCGGCGGCTAGGCCGCAAAAAAATCGCACGCAAAAAAAACGGGGGCCACCAGCCCCCCGCGTCACACATCGTATCGCTTATTCCGCCGCACCGCCGCGCGTGGTCGTATAGCGGTTCAAAATCGGAATCATCTGCGCATACAGCTTCGGATTCCCGGCCACGATCTCGTGGCGGTCGAGGAAGTCTGCGTCGCCCGTGTAATTGCCGACCAGGCCGCCGGCCTCGGTGATCAGCAGGCTGCCCGCAGCGATGTCCCAGCTATTGATGCCTTGCTCGAAGAACGCATCGAGGCGGCCCGCCGCGACGTTGGCGAGGTCGAGCGCGCATGCGCCCGGACGGCGCAGGCCCGCGCATGCCGCGCTCATGTCGAGGAACAGCTTGCCGTATTGATCGAGGCTGTCGTTCTCGCGGAACGGGAAGCCCGTGCCGACCAGCGAATCGGACAGACGGTCGCGGCGGCCGACGCGGATGCGGCGGTCGTTCAGGTACGCGCCGCGGCCGCGCGTGTCCGTGAATAGGTCGTTGCTGTTCGGATCGTAGACGACGCCCTGCGTGATCACGCCCTTGTGCGACAGCGCGATCGACACGCAGTAGTACGGGAAGCCGTGGATGAAGTTCATCGTGCCGTCGAGCGGGTCGATAATCCACACGAATTCGGATTCGTTGTCCGACTTGCCCGACTCCTCGGCGAGAATCGCGTGATCGGGGTAGGCCGTCTTGAGAATGTCGATGATCGCGTCTTCGGCGGCTTTATCGACTTCGGTCACGAAATCGTTCTGCTGCTTCTTGCGCACTTCGATCTGCTCGAGATCGAGCGAGGCGCGGTTGATGATCTGTCCGGCGCGGCGCGCAGCCTTGACAGCGATGTTGAGCATGGGATGCATAAGCCTGGGATCCTCGAATCGGCGGCGCGAGCCGCGCACATGGACAATCGGACGACACGGCACGCGCTAAGGCGCACGGGCCGGTTCGTCGGCGGAAGACGCGAATTGACAAAGAACGAGTGCCGCCGCGCTATGCTCATATCAATAACGGAACCGAGGCGTGCGGCACGAATTGCGCATTTTACCTCAGTTGCGCGGCCGCGACCCGATTCGCGATCGGGAAAACCCTGCGTGCGCACGGCCGAATGGATAGTGCCGACCCGGCGCGCGCGAGTTGGCGATACCATACGCGCCATTGCCGAACCCTGTTTGGAAAGAACGATCTTGAAAGACGCCCACGCCGCGCCGCAAGCGCCGAACCCGCAAGCCTCGGCCGCAAACGCCGTGCATTCCACGAACGCCGCGCACGCCGCAGACGCCGCGCATGCGGCGAGCGCCACGTCCGCACAACCTGCATGCGACGCCCGGGCCTATGCCGCCACGCGTTTCGTGCTCGTCGAAACCAGCCATCCCGGCAACGTCGGCGCGGCCGCACGCGCGCTGAAGACGATGGGGTTCTCGCGCCTCGTACTCGTGGCGCCGCGCGTGCCGGAGGTGTTGCAGGATCCCGAGGCGATCGCCATGGCGAGCGGCGCGGACGACGTGCTCGCGGCCGCACAGATCGTACCGACATTGGCCGAGGCGCTGCAGGGCACGTCGTGGTCCGTGGCGCTGACGGCGCGCACGCGCGAATACGGGCCGCCGCGCATGACGCCGCGCCAGGCGGGCGTGGCCGCAGCCGAGCAGGTGAGCGGCGGCGAGATCGCGCTCGTGTTCGGCAACGAGCGCGTGGGGCTGTCGAACGAACACGTCGAGCGTTGCAGCGCGCTCGCGCACATCCCCGCGAACCCTGCCTATAGCTCGCTGAACCTCGCGCAGGCCGTGCAGGTGCTGGCCTACGAACTGCGCATGACGTGTCTGGATCGGGAGCAGGGTGCGCAGTCCGGCGCGGCGGCCGGCGGCGCGCTCGCCGCGCTCGATGCGGCCGCAGGCCCGCTCGCGCACAGCGACGAAATCGAGGGCATGTTCGCGCATCTGGAACGCGCGCTCGTCGCGCTGTCGTTCCTCGATCCGCAGCATCCGAAGAAGCTGATGTCGCGTCTGCGCCGCTTGTTCGCGCGCACGGGGCTCGAGCGCGAGGAGGTCAACATCGTGCGCGGCATCGCCAAG
>CAUPOD010000196.1:0-5607 GCA_963512745.1 uncultured Burkholderia sp.
CTACACGGTTTCCGACCGCTATCTGCAAAGCCCCGCCGACTGGACGCGCGTTGCGCGTCTGAATACCGTGCACACGCCGAAGGCGCTGCAGCCCGGCACCGTATTGAAACTGCCCGTCACGCGCCTGCGCAAAGAGCCGCTCAGAGCGCATGTGATAGCCGAGCATGGCCCGGTCGAGCGCGCCGCGCGCGGTAGCGCCGCATTCACGGCGCTGCCGGCCGACATCGATCTGGCCGAGGGCGACAAGGTGCGCACCGGCGACGGCGGGTTCGTCACGCTCGAATTGGCCGACGGCACGCACATGAGCCTGCCGCCCAACAGCCAGATCGATCTGTCGACCTTGCGGCGCACCGTGCTCACGGGCACGCTCGACCGCGAGATCGATCTGCGGCGCGGCGCCGTGGACAGCGACGTCACGCACATGAAGCAGCAGGACGACCGCTTCCAGGTCCGCTCGCCGTCGGTCGTGGCCGGCGTGCGCGGCACGAGTTTCCGCGTGGGCTACGACGCCGGCTCGCAGCCCGCCACGCGCGTCGAAGTGCTCGACGGCACGGTCGGCGTCAACGCGCAGCGTACGGCCGTGGCCGGCGCGACGCTCGTGCATGCGAATTTCGGCAGCGTGACCGAGGGCAGCGGCGAGGTCGGTGCGCCGGTCGAACTGCTGGCCGCGCCCGCGCTCGTCAAGCCCGCCAAGGTGCAGGACGAGCCGCAGGTCGCGTTCGACCTGGTGCCGCTCGACGGCGCGCGCAGCTATCACGTGGCGCTCGCGCACGATGCCGGTTTCGTCGATGCGTTCGCGGAGCAGCGCGTCGCGGAGCCGCGCGCGGTGTTCCAGGGCATCGCGGACGGCACGTATTTCGTGCGCATCGCCGCGATCGACGCGCATGGCCTCGAAGGCCAGCCGCGCACCTATGCGTTCGAGCGCCGCCAGGTCGGTCTCGCGACCTCTGCCGGCCCCGGCGCCGACGGCTATCAGTTCCGCTGGTCGTCGAGCGGCGCGGCGGGCAAGACCACGTATCGTTTCGTGCTGTCCGCCTCGAAGGATCTCTCGCATCCGCTCGTCGATCAGGCCGATATCGAGCGCGGCCAGATCACCATCGCCCATCTGCCGCCTGGCGACTACTACTGGAGCGTGATCGCCGAGCAGTACGCGGGAGGCCGTTTCTATGAGAAGGCCAGCCCGGTCAGCGCGTTCACGCTCGCGCGTTAAGGACGGATGACTTTCGACGCGAGCACGCGAGGGCGACGCCTGCTCGACAGGCGGTTCCTGATCGAGTGGGCGGCCGTCGGCTGCCTGGGGCTCGCCGTGATCGTGCTCGGCGTGCTCGGCCACCTCACGGGCGGCGTCGACCGCCTGCTCTACGACCGGCTGCTGATGCTGCGCAGCCTGCCGCTCGCGCCCAACGTCGCCGTCATCGATATCGACAACCGCAGCATCGCCGAACTCGGGCGCTGGCCGTGGCCGCGCAACGTGCACGCCGAGCTGCTGCAGGTGCTCGCCCAAGCCAAGCCCGCGGCCGTGGTCTACGACGTGCTGCTGACCGAGAGCACGCCGGAAGACGGCGCCCTCGCGCAAGCCATGCGGAGCACGCCCGTGTTCCTGCCGGTACTGCTGAGCCCGCTCGCCGACGACGGCACGCGCACCGTCGATCTGCCGGTGTCCGACCTTGCGGCGAACGCGGCCGATTTCGGCCATATCAATCTCGAAGTCGATCCGGACGGCATCGTGCGCAGTGTCGCGCTGTACGAAACCGACGGCAAGCGCAACTGGCCGCAGTTGATGGTGCCGGTGTGGCAGGCGATCGGCACCGGCAAGCTCGGCCCCGGTGCCGCAGCGGCCGCGGCGAGCGGGCCGGTGCCCTCGAAGTTTCTCGAACGCAGCCTCGACGGCACGCGCTACTACGTGCCGTTCAGCCGCTCGTCGCCCGACTATCCGCATTATTCGTTCGTCGACGTGCTCGCCGGGCGCGTGCCGTTCGCGCAGCTGCACAACAAGATCCTGATCGTCGGCGCGTCGGCGTCGGGCCTCTACGACCGCTTCGCGACGCCGATCTCGGGCGAGTTCGGGCCGCTGCCGGGCGTCTATATCCATGCTGCCGTGCTCGACATGCTGATGACGGGGCGCGCGATCAGTCCTGTCCCGAGCACCGTGCTGATGATCGCGTCGCTGCTGCCGCTGCTCGTGCTGCTCGGCGGTTTCCTGATGCTGTCGCCGTGGCGCTCGCTGCTGCTGATGTTGAGCTTGTCCGTGGTCACGCTCGGCTGGAGCGCGACGCTGCTCTATGCAGGCCAGACGTGGCTCTCGCCTGCGCCTGCGATTCTCGGGCTGCTCGTCGTGTATCCGATCTGGAATTGGCGGCGCCTCGAAATGACGATGTCGTACCTGCGCCGCGAACTCGAACGGCTGGCCGCCGAACCCCATCTGCTGCCCGAGACGCCCGCCGTGCGCGGCGAGTTCGGCGGCGACGTGCTCGAACGCCAGATGGCGCTGATGGCGCGCGCCGCGCAGCGTGTGCAGGACATGAAGCGTTTCGTGTGGGACAGCCTCGACAGCATGCCCGAGCCGATGCTCGTGACCGATCTGTCGGGCAAGGTGCTGATCGCGAACCATGCGGCGCGCCAGTACTGCGTGCGTCTCAATCTGCCGTCGCCGGAGGGGCGCGCGCTGCGCCATGCGCTCGGCGCGTTCAGTTTCGTGAAGACCGTGGACGGCAACGCCGAGCAGGACAACGCGCTGCGCCAGCGCTGGCCCGAAGCGCTCGATCCGACGCTCGGCGACGCGCTCGGCGTGCTGGGGCGCGGCATCGAGGTGCGCGACGCGGCCGGCCTCGACCATCTGCTGCGCTACGCGCCATGTACGAATGCGCAGGGGCTCGTGACGGGCTGGATCGCGGGCCTCGTGGACGTGACCGCGCTGCATGCGGCCGAGCGCCAGCGCGAGGAGGTGCTGCATCTGCTTTCGCACGACATGCGTTCGCCGCAGGCGTCGATACTCGCGCTCATCGACATCGAACGGCGCAAGCCCGACACGGGCGCCGTGGGCGAGGTATTGAGCCGCATTCAGCGCTACGCGCAGCGCTCGCTGACGCTGGCAGACGAGTTCGTGCAGCTCGCGCGCGCCGAATCGCGCACGTATCAGCTCGAGAGCGTGAACTTCGCCGATCTGCTGCTCGACGCGAGCGACGAGGTCTGGCCGCAGGCGCAAGCCAAGCGTATCCGCATCGAACTGCAGCCGGGCACGCTGCCGTGCTGGGTCGATGCGGACCGGTCGCTTTTGACGCGCGCGTTGATCAATCTGCTCAACAACGCCGTCAAGTACAGCCCGAGCGATACGGTGATTACGTGCACGCTGACCGTTGACCCCGAGCTGCGGCGCGTGTCCTGTACGATTCGCGACCAGGGGTACGGCATCTCGCCCGAGCATCAGCGCCACCTGTTCGAGCGCTTCAAGCGCTTCCATACGAGCGAGCGTCCCGAGGTCGGCGGCGCGGGCCTCGGCATGGCCTTCGTCAAGACCGTGGTGACGCGCCATAGCGGCGAAATCGACGTGTATAGCGCGGTCGGGGTGGGGACGTCGATCACGATCGTGCTGCCGCTGATCGACGAACCCGTTTAATCTATGACCATGCGAACCGTGCCGCGCGGCGGCGCGTTCAGGAGGAGAGTGCAATGAAACAGATCGCATCGATGGCGGTGCTCGTGCTGGCGGCCGCGCTGGGCGGCTGCGGCACGTTGACGACCGGCGTGAGCGTTGCCGGCGCCCCGGGGGGCGCGGTGGCGAGCGGGGCCGGTTATGCGTTCGCGCGCACGGATGCGCAGGGCGACGACGCCGATTACACGCGGGTCGAGACGCTGGTGCGCAACGAACTGGCGGCGCGCGGGCTGGTCGAGCAGCCGCTCGCGCAGGCGGCGTACCGCGTCACGCTCGGGTATGTCACGCAGCCGGCCGGCGTGGCCGTGGCGACCGAGGGCTGCGGCGGCAAGGCACCGCCGTGTGTCGCGGTGGATGGCGCCGCGCCGTTCGGGCTGCCGTTCGCGGGGAAGGTATATCGGCACACGTTGACGGTGCGGTTTGTCGATGCGAAGACTGGGGCGGTGGCCTATCGGGTGACTGCTGCCGTGCAAGATCGGCATGGAGAGGCGCTCGAAGCGGCGCCTGTCTTGGTGCAGAGTGCACTGTTGCGCGTGCCTTATACGGGGGATGGGTGGGTCGTGCGCAGCAAGGAGGACGGGGAGGGCGCGGCGCGGGCGCTGCGGGTTTTGTCGGTTAAACCGGCGCAGTGAGGCGATGGGTTTGGCTGGGACGCGGGAGGGACACCTTCGATACTCGCGGCCAGCTCAAACTTGGGAAGACAGGTAGGGGTTCGATTGCCCTAGAAAAAACCGAACCAACCCGACCCCTGTTCATCATGATTCGGATATCTAAATAATTTACCGTTAATCAGACCATGCATTCGATTAAGAATGGGGTGGTCGAATACAGATGGGGTAGATTTTTGGGGAGTATGAACTGCTAGGATGGGGTGAGGTGTTCGCTGGAGGCAACCGTAAGCGAATACCTCACCCCATCCTCCCAAGCTTGAACTGGCCGCGAGTATCGAAGGTGTAAAAACCCAAACCGGCCGGCCGTAGGCCGGCCAAAAAAAGTTTTAAAGCTCGCCCGCGCGCTCGCGCAGATAGACTTCAAATTCGTCCCGCACTTCCGGGTGCCGCAAAGCGAACTCGATAGTCGCCTTAAGGTATCCAAGCTTGCTTCCGCAATCGAAACGGCGCCCTTCGTACTTGTAGGCGAGTACCTGCTCGTCGCCCAGCAACGCCTCGATCCCGTCCGTCAGCTGCAATTCGCCGCCCGCGCCGGGCTTGATGGCCTTCAGATGATCGAAGATCCGCGGACGCAAAATATAACGTCCCACCACGCCCAGGTTCGACGGCGCATCGGCCGGGTCCGGCTTCTCGACGATCGCCGACATCTTGATCAACGACTCGTCCCACTCCTTGCCCGCGACCACGCCGTACGACTTGGTTTCGCTCGGCGGAATCTCTTCGACGCCGATCACCGAGCTATGGTAGTGATCGTAGATGTCGACCATCTGCTTCATGACCGGGGTCGGACCGTCGAGCAAGTCGTCGGCGAGAATCACGGCGAACGGCTGCCCCGCCACGAGTTTTTCCGCGCACAACACGGCATGGCCGAGACCCAGCGCTTCCGGCTGGCGCACGTAGAAAAAATCGACGTGGCTCGGCTTGATGCTGCGCACGAGTTCGAGCAGCGCCGTCTTGTTTTTCGCTTCCAGCTCGGCTTCCATCTCGTAGGACTTGTCGAAGTGATCCTCGATCGCGCGCTTGCTGCGCCCGGTCACGAAGATCATTTCGGTGATGCCCGCTGCCAGCGCTTCCTCGACCGCATACTGAATCAGCGGTTTGTCGACGACCGGCAGCATTTCCTTCGGACTCGCCTTGGTGGCCGGCAAAAAGCGGGTCCCGAGACCGGCAACCGGAAATACCGCTTTATGGATCTGCGTCATGGTTAAGCCCTTAGTTCCCTGAAAAAAAATCAATTCACCTGGATATCCAAGCTCGTATAGCGCTATTTCGACGCATTATAAC
>CAUPOD010000197.1:0-5607 GCA_963512745.1 uncultured Burkholderia sp.
GTCATACCCGCTTCCCCGTTACTTCGAGCGGATCCGCCATGACTAGCCGATTACCCACCCTGTTCCTGTCCCACGGCGCGCCGACGCTGCCGATCGACCCGCGCCTGCCGTCCGGCGCGTTCACCTGGCTCGGAGAACAGCTGCCGCGCCCGCGCGCCGTGCTCATGCTTTCCGCACACTGGGGCACGCAGCGCCCCGTCGTCAGCGACGCCGAACACCCCGAAACGATCCACGATTTCTACGGCTTCCCGAAATCGCTGTACGACATCGAATACCGCGCCCCCGGCGCCCCCACCCTCGCCGCGCGCACCGCCGAACTGCTCGACGCCGCCGGCTTCCCGACGCAGCGCGAGGCGCGCGGCCTCGACCACGGCGCCTGGGTGCCGATGCTGCTGATGTACCCGCAAGCCGATATTCCGCTGGCCCAGCTGTCGATCCAGCCGCACGACGACCCCGCGCACCACTTCTGGATCGGCCGCGCGCTGCGGCCGCTGCGCGACGAAGGCGTGCTGATCGTCGGCTCGGGCCAGATCACGCACAACCTGCGCGCGGCCGAATTCGGCGCGCCGCCCGAGCACGCGGACCCGATCGTCGCGGAATTCACCGACTGGATCGAAGCACGCCTGGCCGCGCGCGACATCGGCGCCCTGCTCGACTACCGCCGCCAAGCGCCGCACGCGGCGCACATGCATCCGACCGACGAGCATCTGCTGCCCGTGTTCGCCGCGCTCGGCGCGGCCGACGACGACTACCGGCTCGGCATCCAGGCGCTCGGCACGTACGACCGCGCGCTCGCGATGACGAACTACGTGTTCGAAGCGGCCGAGTAACGGAAAACGGGAGTTCGAGCGAAGCGGCGCGGGCTCGGCCCGCCGCCGTGGACACGGGGCGGAACCGCCCCGCGATACTGCCGATAACGAAGCATTTACTGCACTGGAAACGTGGGACGGGGGGCGAACCCGCCCCGATATAGTCCCTAACCCTAAGATTTGAGTGCACTGCACCGGGCCCCCGCGCGCGCGCCGCGCGGTTCCGGATCATGCCTCAGTGACCCGCGACCAACTCGTCCAGCACCGCATCGTGCTGGTGACGTTCCGCGAGGTACGCGCTGCGATAACCCGAGCGCACGCCCCAGTGGTAGAACACGAACGCGACCACCGCGACGACGAGCATGTCCCAGCCGTACGGCAGCACGTCGAGGCCGCCGAACTTCTGGCTGCCGATCAGCGACAGTACGGCCATCGTCGGCAGGTACGCGACCATCCACCAAGCCGCCTTCAGATCCTCGGCCCAGCCCTGCCAGCCGTTCTTGGCCATGTAGTAGACGTACACGGGCAGCGCCACGACCATCAGCAGAATGATCTGGCCCGTCAGCGGCCACTTGGCCCAGTACAGGATCAGCGACGCGCACACGAACGCGAACGGCGCGATCGCCGACATGCCCGGCACCTTGAGCGGCTGCTCGATGTCGGGTGCGGCGCGCTTCATCGCCATCAGGCTGATCGGGCCCGTCAGATACGAGATCACCGTCGCGACCGAGATCACGGCCGCGAGCGAGCTCCAGCCGCGGAAGAAGAACATGAACACGAACGCGATCACGAGGTTGAACCACATCGCGTTGCGCGGCACGCCGTACAACGGGTGCACGGTGCCGAGGAACGCCGGCAGCGTCTTGTTGCGCTCCATCGCGTAGATCATGCGGCTCGTGGTCGCCATGTAGGTCGTGCCGGTGCCGCTCGGGCTCACGAACGCATCGACGTACAGCAGCACGGCCAGCCAGTTCAGGTTCAGCGCGAGCGCCAGTTCCGCGAACGGCGACTTGAAGCTGAAGTGGTTCCAGCCCTGCGCGACGTGCGCCGGATCGACCGCGCCGAGGTACGCGAACTGCAGCAGCACGTAAATCACGAGCGCGAGCAGGATCGACGCGATCACCGCGAACGGCACGCTCTTGGCCGGATTACGCACTTCGCCGGCCAGATTGACCGGGCTCTGGAAGCCGTTGAACGCGAACACGATGCCGCTCGTCGCCACCGCCGTGAACACCGCGGACCAGCCGTACGGCGCGAAGCCCGTGGTCTGGCCGTAGTTCTCGGTGTGCACGCTGGTCAGCATCAGGCCGAGAATCGTCAGCGCCGGGATGATGAACTTGAAGATCGTGATGGCCGTGTTCGCGCGCGCGAACAGCTTGACGCCCCAGTAGTTGAGCATGAAGTACACGATCACGAGCAGCGCCGAGAGGAGCAAGCCCGGTGGTGTCAGCGAACCGTTCACGAACAGGTTGTGCGCCCATTCGTACGGCCAGGTGCTCATGTATTGAATCGATGCCTCGCCCTCGATCGGGATCACCGAGACGATCGCGATCCAGTTGGCCCACGCGCTGACGAAGCCGACCAGCGAGCCGTGCGAATAGCGCGCATAGCGGACCATGCCGCCCGATTCGGGGAACATCGCGCCGAGTTCCGCATAGGTGAGCGCGATGGCGAGAATCACCACGGCGCCGATGATCCAGGCGCAAATGGCGGCGGGGCCGGCGATCTTCGCCGCTTTCCAGGCGCCGAACAGCCAGCCGGAGCCGATGATCGAGCCAAGGCCCGTCAGCATCAGCGCAAAGGGACCGATGTGGCGTTGTATCGATTGATTCACAATTGACCTGCCAAACAAGAAGTGAGGGACAAAAAAGTCAGAGTGCAACCCGAACGGAGCAACCTTTTCAAGACGGGCCGTAGTTTAACGGTTGCACAAGTTAGGTGCTGACAAAATCCACGCTAAAAAGTATGAAATTTTGATGGCGACAGAAGAGTTTTTTCACAAATGGGGCCAGATATAGGCAAATACCCTGAGATTCTTCAGAATCCGATTGACCGCGGGCCGGATCCGTCGTATAACGATGCAGCAGGATTTCAAGCGGTAAGTGAATTGGTTCTTTCGTAGTTTGCCAATCTGGTACTCCGGTCCCATCCCCCTTCCCTGATTTTCATGCGCTTTTCGGGCTTTTAGCCCTGTCTTTATTTTTAGGTTAGGAAAAATTATGGCAACCGGTACCGTCAAATGGTTCAACGACGCTAAGGGTTTTGGTTTCATCACGCCGGAAGGTGGTGGCGACGATCTGTTCGCGCACTTCTCGGAAATCCGTTCGGATGGCTTCAAGACGCTGCAAGAGAACCAAAAGGTCGAATTCGAAGTTAAGCAAGGCCCGAAGGGTCTGCAAGCTGCGAACATCAAGCCGCTGTAATAGCAGCGCGCGGTTCGACGCGATACTAGCCGCCTAGCGGCGGCCAATGCCGTTCAGCGCAAGCTGAACGGCATTTTCATTTGGGGCGTCCGTTACGGCATGCGTGACGGCGCCTTTTTTACGTCACGCGAACACGCGCCGCGCGTGGATTCCGAGCCCTGTCGCCACGCTTGCGAGACGGTCGCCGTGCACGGGCTCCGCGGCCGGGAATGCGCCGGCGAGCGCGTCGGACAGAAAGCCGAGGCCCGTCGAGCCGCCCGTGAAATACACCGCATCGAGCGCGTCGGGCGCCACGCCCGCCTTCTGCACCGTGTCGCGTGCCGCGGCGACGATGCGCGCCGTGTCCTCGCGGCTAGCTTCCACGAGCTCCTGCGCCGCGAAATCGAGCTTCAGCTCGCCCGCCACTTCGCGCAGATCGATACCCGTCGAACCGCCCGCGGCCACTGCGATCTTCGCGCTCTCCGCGTGCGCGGCGAGCGCGTGGCCGAGACGCAGTTCGAGCACGCGCAACAGCCGGTCGTAGTGCTGCGGATCCACGTACAGGTGGCGCGCCAGTTTCAGCTCGGCCAGACGCTTCGGCGTATAGACCGTGTTGATCAGGTGCCAGGTGGCCAAATCGAAGTAGATGCCGCTCGGCAGCTCGCGCCCTTCGGGATCGCGCGCGCGGTAGCCGAACGCCGGGAGGATCGTCGCGAGCTCGACGCGCCGGTCGTAATCCGTGCCCGCCACGTGCACGCCGTGATGCGCGAGCACGTCGTCCTTGCGGTCGAGGCGCTTCATGCGGTCGGGGCCGACGCGCACGAGCGAGAAGTCCGACGTGCCGCCGCCGATATCGGCCACGAGCACGAGCTTTTCGGCGCTCTGGCGCGATTCGTAATCGAACGCGGCCGCGATCGGTTCGTACTGGAACTGGATCTCGTCGAAGCCCGCGCGGCGCGCGGCGGCTTCGAGCTGCGACTGCGCGAGACGGTCCGCGCGCGGATCGTCGTCGACGAAGAAGATCGGACGGCCGAGCACCGCGCGGTCGAGCGGCTGGCCGGCGCATGCTTGCGCGCGCTGTTTCAGATGGTCGATGAACAGCGTGATGATCTCGACGTACGGCATCGCGGTGCCGTCGCCGAGGTCCGTCGTCGAGCCTGCCAGCGACGAGCCGAGGATGCTTTTCATCGAGCGCATCAGGCGCCCGTCGAAGCCGTCGATATACGACGCGAGCGCGGTGCGGCCGTATTCGCGCACACCTTCGTCGTGATTGAAGAAGATCGCGGTGGGAAGCGTCTGCTGCTGGCCCTCGACGGGCGCCAGCAGCATGCCTGCGCCGTCGGCGCGCGGCAGCGCCACAGCGGAATTGGAAGTGCCGAAATCGATCGCGCAATAACTCATGAGAAGGCGCGCCGTAGCGTCGGCGCCCGAACGGGGGTGGCGGAAAGGACCGGCTTTTTAACACAAAAGCCGGGCCGGCAACAACTGCGAACCCGGCCGGACCTATGATGCGCGCGGCGCGCGGATGGCGCGCCGCGGCACGTGCAGGCTATACCACGGGCTATCCGACGGATTTACTCCGTGAACGGATGCTGCCAGCTATTCGCGAATGCGACTTCGCCGAGCGGCTGACGCGAACGCGGGCCGACTTCGCGCTCCTGCAGGCGCGGATCGAGCGTACCGGCATCGCCGTAGTGCGCAATCGAGATCATCGCCATCGGCTGGAACGTCTGCGGAATCGCGAACGTTTCGCGCAGCGCGTCGGCGTCGAAACCGCCCATCTGGTGCGCGGCCAGGCCCAGCGCATGCGCTTGCAGCACCAGGGCCATCGCGGCGGCGCCCGTGTCGTAGAGCGCCCAGGCGTTGGTCCCGCCGTCCGGCGCCACCGTGTTGGCGACGACGGCGATCAGCACCTGGGCCGGTGCGTTCCACGCCTGGTTGAACGGCACGAGCGTGGCGAAGGCGCGGTCGAACGCGGCGGCGTCCTGATTACGGTCGAACACCATGAAGCGCCACGGCTGGTTATTGGAGGCCGACGGCGCCCAGCGCGCGGCTTCGAGCACGGCGTGCAATTGCTCGCGGGAAACCGGCCGATTCGAATAGGCGCGCGGGCTCCAGCGGCCGGCGATGAGTTCGTGGATCGAAACGGTAGTGGGAGCGGGTTTGACTGACATGCCAGGTCTCTCGGTCGAATTCGGATCGAATCCGGGGCGCGCGGCCCCGGCGCAAACCTGAAGCATAACCGGTACAGGGAGGGGGTGCTGGGTTTGTGCGTTAAACCCTGTGGTACTTGCAAGCTTGGGAGGATGGGGTGGGGGGGTTGGCCTACCGTTGTCTCACGCCCCTAACCCCACCCCCACCAAATCTTAATAATCCCACAACACACAAAACCCAGG